>NZ_BROD01000001.1:1549038-1858846 GCF_024345225.1 Clostridium sp. TW13 | reverse complement strand
TATTGTTGTTGTGACAAGGAATTGTGGCAGAACAAAAGCCATAACTATTTTGATAATTATAGGCTTGTAAAAATAGTGGTTACTATATATAACATTTTTAAAGTTACTTGGAATAAGTAGCTAATTGTGAATAAATAGGAGGCGTGAAAAATGGTGCCTGAATACGTAAGCAACCTTAGAAACTATATAGGGCATGACCCTTTATTATTAGTGGCAGCAGGAACTATAATCTACAAGGATAGGAAGATATTATTACAAAAACGTGGAGATAATGGAACCTGGTCTATACATGGCGGATGTCTTGAATTAGGAGAAACCATTGAAGAAACCGTTAGGCGTGAGTTGAAGGAAGAAATAGGTATAACACCGATAAATTTAAAATTTTATAAAATTTTTTCTGGTGAGGACATGCATTGCATATGTGCAAGTGGAGATGAAGTTTATTATGTTAATGTTATTTTTCTATGTGATGAATATGAGGGTGAGTTAAAACAGGATGATGACGAAGTAGTTGAACTTAAATGGTTTGATGTGGATAATCTCCCTGATAATATTAATACGCCTGTAGATAAAGCCATATTGGAAGGTATTGATAAGGTCATATAGAAGCTATAAACGAGCGTTTTTACATCCAATAATTTACCAATAACAAAAAAATAGAACATTTATGAAATCATTTGTTATAATTAAGTTCTGACACAAAAACATAACAAGGAGATATCATAAATGTTCATTGGCTCAATTATAACAAATTCATCATCTATAATCAAATTCTTAAAAGAATCAAGATTTGCAATTTATTTTACTAAGCCGCAGCTTCATATTATAGCGCTTATTATGAGTGCTATGATAAAAAAAGGATTTGTAGATAATGTAGTTGTTCAACAAAATAATTTATCAGAATAAAGCAATTAGGTGAACAAAATTAATCAAATGTATAGAGGATAAGAGGTTTGGAAATGGATTTAGTAAACATATTAAATAAAAAAGTATTACTTATAGATGATGAAAAAGATATAACTGATTTATTAGAGGATATTCTATTAAAAGAAGGCTTTAAAGATATACTAAAAGCATATTGTGGAATAGAGGGTATAACGACATGTAGGGATGAAAAACCTGATGTAGTAGTTCTTGATATAATGCTTCCAGATGTTGATGGTATCGAGGTATGCAAAAAAATAAGAGAATTTTCTTATTGTCCAATTTTATTTTTGTCATCAAAAAATAGTGATATTGATAAAATTCTAGGATTAAGTATGGGTGGTGATGATTATATTACTAAACCTTTTAGTCCAAGAGAGATTGCTTTTCGTATTAAGGCACAACTGCGAAGACAACAGTATGATGGTATAAAAGAAGTTTGTGATAGCAAAAATGGTATTATAAAGTTTGGTGACATTACGGTGGATAAGTTGCATAGTCAGGTATACAACCGAGGAGAAGAAATAAAACTTACTGCAAAGGAATATCAGCTACTTTTATATTTAGCAGAAAATCCTAATATGATAATTAATAAGGAAAGACTGTGTGAGGTTGTATGGGGAGAAGATTACATTGGATATGATAATACAATTTCTGTTCATGTGAGGCATTTAAGAGAAAAGTTAGAGGAAAATCCTTCTAAACCTAAATTTATTGTGACAGTGATAGGACTTGGATACAAGCTTGTAAAAAGGGATGAGTAAAATGAAAAAATCTAGCTACAAAATAGCATTTAATTTATATTCTAAATTTTTTATTATTTTTCTAATCTTTATTTTTATTTGTATGGGGATGGTAGTTTACTTATTAAAAATTAGTATTGGTAATGAAAATAGTTGGAGTAGTGCGCCCATATCTATTACAGCAAATTTTTCTAAAGAAATTTATTTCAAAGATGGAAAGCCGCAATTGAGGGATTCGGGAATAGATGAATTAAAAAAGCATAAGCTTTGTTTGCAAATAGTTAATAAAAATGGTGATGTTGCTACAGGATATAATATGCCTAAAGATGCTTTACGTCATTATGCGCCTATAGAAATGGTTCAATTATATAAAAATCAAGGGAATCTAGGAAATTATACTATGTTTGTTGGAAGTATTAATAATAATGGAGACCAATGGACATACATTATAGGGTTTCCTGCAAAAATATCTAAAATGACTATGTACTTCAATTCTGATAAAGCATCTTATCTTAAATTCGTTATAGCAGGTATATTTTCTTTAGTTATGCTTCTTGTTGGTATATATGCTGTGAGAATGAATCGTACTTTATCAAATATAATAGGAGGGATAGAAAGACTTGCATCAAATTCTTATACTCAAATGAGAGGAAAAGGGGTGTATAGCGATGTTTATACAAGTCTTAACCTTTTGGATAGTAAGCTCAAATCTGCTGAAGTTGAAAGAAAAGCAAATGAAACTTTAAGAGAAGAGTGGATAGCTAATATTTCTCATGATTTAAAAACTCCATTATCTCCTATAAAAGGTTATGCTGAGATATTAATAGATTCTGAATACACAGTTACTTCAGAGGAGATAAAAAAATATGGAACAATAATACTTAAAAATGTAAATAATGTTGAAACAATAGTTGAAAATTTGAATTTTACATATCAATTGAAAAATGGCATGATACCTATAAATAGGAAAGAGGATAATATATCTAGATTAGTAAAGGAAGTAGTAATTGGAATATTAAATGATCCCAAATATGTGGAAAGAGGGATTCTTTTTTACTGTGCTGTTGATAGGGTGAATTTTAAATTTGATAGTACACTTCTAAAGCGGGCTTTTACTAATTTGTTGTTTAATGCAGTGGTTCATAACGATCAAAATACTATAATAAAAGTTTCTATAGAAGAAACAGATAAAATATATATAAAGATTGAGGATAACGGAAAAGGAATGGAAAAAGAAGCTTTGAAAAGACTTTTTGATAGATATTATAGGGGCACCAATAGTGCTGTTAATGTTAAAGGATCAGGACTTGGTATGGCAATTGCAAAACAAATAATAGAGGCACATGAAGGTCAGATTAATGTAGAGAGTGAGCTGAATGTTGGGACAAGTATAAATATAGAATTCCCTAAGGATAATTAAGATGAAATTAAGATGATTTAAAATTGAAATTAAGACCATACATATATAATTCTAACTGTAGTTAAATTTAAGACCATGAGGCTAATAATCTTATAGGGATAGAAATACAGGAGGAAATGATTATGTATGTAATGGAAGTTAAAAATGTTAAAAAGACTTATAACTCAAAAGTGAATGGAAATCAGTCTCAGGCATTAAAAGATGTGAGTTTTTCAGTAGAGAAGGGAGAATTTCTTGGTATTATGGGACCGTCTGGTTCGGGAAAGTCCACATTACTTAATGTAATATCTACCATAGACACTCCAACTAGTGGGACTGTAAGGATTGGTGGTAAAAGTATAATTAACCTTGATGAAGATGAATTATCAGATTTCAGACGTAGCAGGCTTGGATTCATCTTTCAGGATTATAATTTATTAGATACACTTACGCTTAAAGAAAATATAATGTTACCATTATCTTTAGCAAAGGTAGATCCTCATACAATAGATAAGAAAGTAAAGAAAATAAGTTCAATACTTGGAATTGATAAAATAATTAATAAATCTCCCTATGAAGTTTCAGGAGGACAAAGGCAAAGAGCTGCAGCTGCAAGGGCAATAATAACAGACCCAGAAATCATTTTGGCAGATGAACCTACTGGAGCACTTGATTCAAAGTCCTCAACTGAACTATTAGAGAAGCTATCACAGCTTAATATAAATAATAATGCAACCATAGTTATGGTTACACATGATGCTTTTTCTGCTAGTTATTGTAATAGGATCATATTTATCAAAGATGGTCTTTTATACTGTGAACTTGAAAGAAGTGGAAGTAGAAAGGAATTTTACAATGAAATACTTGAAACACTGTCTACTTTAGGAGGTGCTTCAAGTGACGTTGTTTAAGCTTGGCGTTTATAATATTAAGCATAACTTTAGTAAATATTTTTCATATTTTATAAGCACTTTATTTTCTGTTTTCATGCTTTTCACTTTTTTTTCGATTTATTTTAATAAACAGATTCAAACTTTTAGTAGTGGAAAAGTAAAAGTTGATACTTTATTTAAAGCAGCCTCAATTGTAGTTATAATTTTTTCTGCTCTTTTTATTTGGTATGCAAATAGTTTTTTTATAAAAAGTAGAAAAAAAGAAATGGCATTATACTCAATTTTAGGTATGAAAAAGAAAGAGATAGCAACTCTATTATTTTGTGAAAATATGTTCCTTGGAATGCTGTCAATTATTATAGGAATACCTTTAGGTGCTATAACATCTAAATTCCTTTTACAACTTCTTGTGAAAATAATGAAAGGTAGCGTGGTTGTATATTTTACACTTGATGTAAAGGCTGTAATTGTTACTACTGTAATATTTATAGCTTTGTTTGTTTTCAATTCAATTAAATCCTCTGAGGTAATATACAAATTTAAGTTAATTGAACTTTTAAGTGCAGAAAAGGAGTCAGAAAAAGCTCCTGAAAGCTCAAAAACCATGTCACTAATTGCTATTTTAATGATTTTCACTGGATATTGTATTGCGTACAATAAGTTACTTCAGGGTGGAAGTAAAATGATCTATTTTGGATTTCTTGTATTGATATTAGTTGTGGCAGGAACATATATTTTATTCAATAATTCCATTGTAATACTACTTAATAAATTCAAAAAAAATAGAAAGCTATATTATAAAGGAGAGAATCTTATAAGTATTTCTCAAATATTATATAGAATAAAAGCTAATTCAAATATGCTTGCAACTATAGCAGTAATATCAGCTGTTGCAATTACTGCATTGTCATTTTCATTTGGTTTTTATATGTCACTGGAAACACAGATTCCATCTGGTGCACCATTCTCTTTAATGTACAAAAGTGGTGATGAAGGTTTAAATAATGAAGTAGATAAGATAATAAATAAGCATAGTGAAGTAAAAGTTACACATAAGTCAGATATTGTTCTTATAGATGGGATAGCAAGTACAGCCAAATATAAAGGGAGTTACGGTAAAGAGTTAAGTGGATCTTTTGACGTTAAGATAATGCCTATAAGTGAGTATAATGATATTGTCAATAATACAGAGCTTACAAAAGTAACTGATGATTTAGGTATAGTTAAAGATTTGAAATTTACGGATGATAACCAATGTTTTTTTATTGAAATGAGTAATGACACTAAAAGGGGAAGACTTAAAGGTGAAAAGGTTAGCTGTGATATTTTAGGAACCACTTTTAATCTAAATATTATGGATTCCAACGATAAAGGTGTATTAGGAAATAGCTTTGGAAAAACAACCATTGTGATTACAGATACTGCTTTTAAAAAGTTAGTTGCTGTAAACAAAGGTAGCAGTACAGTAATAAGGGGATATAGTTTGGACAATTCACTCAATAGTGAAAAACTTGTAGCTGAATTGAATAAAATAATTCCTAAAGATAATTACTTTAGTTCATTTTATACTGATAATGCTACTGCATATAAACTATTAGGATGTTATGTATTCATAGGAGTTTTACTTGGAGTTATGTTTGTACTTTCCACAGGCAGTATTCTTTACTATAAACAATTAGTTGAGGCTTATTCAGATAAAGAAAGATATAATGTATTAAGAAAAATAGGGGCAAACAAAAGAGAAATGAAGCATATGGTATCAAAACAACTTGCCTTAATATTTGGTCTACCTCTTATAGTTAGTTTATTTCACAGTTTTGCAGCTTTATCTGTTTATATTGTTAAACTAATGGGGGCAAGCAAAGTAGTAATAGAGTATACTCTTATAATGGTAGCAGTATATATAGTAATTTATTTATTATATTATATGCTTTCTGTTAAATCATATTTGAAAATAATTCGTTCATGTAACTAAAAATAGGAGCATCCATAATTTATGGATGCTTTTTTGTAGAGTTATTTTACAGATGATTAGCTGGTATTAGATTATGGAATTCTTTATGAATCGTATTTTTAATACTGTTTTAAAATATGCATTGATTAGATTTTATAAGAATATACATATTTTTAGAGGATGTTTTATTTATAGTTATCTGTTTTTTTATTATTAGAAAATTAATTAGGAATATAATTCATATACTGTAAATAAATATTGAATCGCTTAAATATTTGTAATATACTTAATATGCAATCGATTGCATAAATGGTAAGGAGGGAAATTAATAATGAGAAAAAGCAGGTTAGGTAGATTAGTTGCAAGTCTAATTGTAATTATGTTTATCTTCTCTATGGCTACATTTAATTTTAGTATGGCAGCAACAACAAATGTAGCTAACACCAATTTAACTGTTCACTTTAAAAATATAAGTGGATGGGGAATACCAAATATATATTACTATGCAAGTGGTAAAACAGGACCTTCATGGCCTGGAATAAAAATGAATAGTGAAGCTAATGGATGGTATTCGTATACAATTTCTGGTTGGAGTAGTGCGAGTGTACTATTTAATGACGGTAAAAACCAAATGCCAGGACCAGGGCAACCTGGAGTGAATGTGACTCAAGAATCTTGGTATAAGGATGGAAAGCTTTACACATCAAATCCAGAACAAACAATAATTCCAACTTCAATTTCCATAACATCAGCAAGTAGTGTTAATGTTGGAAGTACTATACCTTTAAGTTCTATAGTAACTTATAGTGATGGTTCACAGAAAAATGACAGTGCTACATGGACAATAAGTGATTCTACAGTAGGTACACTAGATAGTACAACAGGAAGTCAAGTTAATTTAAAAGGTGTTACTAAGGGAACAGTTACAGTAACTGCATCAGTAGGCAGTATTTCAGTAAGTAAGAGTATAACAATAGTAGATAATCAAGTCTCTAGTGGAATAAAGGTTCATTTCTATACAACATGGACATCCCCTAAGATTTATTATTGGGCCGTTCAACCAACAAGCGCAATGGCTTCTGCATCTTGGCCAGGGGTTGCTATGACAGCAGAAGGAAATGGATGGTATAACTATCAATTCAATAATGTAACTAGTACCAATATAATATTTAATGGAAGTAATCAACAAACTGCTGATCTATCCAGAACTTCAGGAGAATGGTGGTATAAAGACAACGCATGGTATAGCAGCAATCCAGATAAGGATGTAACAGCGCCGACTGTAACAACAACTCCTAGTGAAGGAAATCAAGAAGCTACTTCTTTAGATGTAACATTGAATGTAAAAGATGATAAAGATTCAAATCCAAAAGCTTATTATACTATAGATGGTACTGACCCAGTAATAGGACAGAACTTGTATAGTGGAAAAATAAATATAGCTAAGGATACAATAATAAAAGTTATAGCTGTAGATGCTAGTGGGAATAAGTCATCTATTTATACCTTTAGCTTTAAATTGGGTAGAGATGTAACACCACCAGTTGTTACAACATCAGTTGCACCTGATACGTATAAAGATGGGCAGATAGTAAGTTTAACGGTTAAAGATAATATGGATCCAAATCCAAAGGTTTATTACACAACAGATGGTAGTGAGCCAACAACTAATAGTGCTTTATATAATGGGACAGGTATAGCTATTAATAAAACAACAACTATAAGTACTTTAGGCATTGATAGTTCAGGAAATAAAGTAGTCCAATACTTTAGATTTGTAATAGGAAATGATGTTACAAGAACTGATTTTAGAGATGAAAGTATATATTTTGTTATAACTACAAGATTTTATGATGGTGATACCACAAATAATGTTCACTGTTGGGATGATACAAAGGCAGGAAATCCAGATAGTGATCCAGCTTGGAGAGGGGATTTTGAAGGACTTATTCAAAAGCTTGATTATATAAAAGCTTTGGGCTTTAGTGCAGTATGGATTACACCTATTGTAAAAAATGCAAGCGGTTATGATTATCATGGATATCATGCTATAAACTTTTCAGAAATAGATCCAAGATATGCAACTAAATCAAAAGGAGAAACAGCTGAACAATCTTATCAAAGACTTATAAATGAAGCTCATAAGCGAGGAATGAAGATAATTCAAGACATAGTTTTAAATCATACTAGCAACTTTGGAGAAGAAAATTTATTCCCTATGTTCAAGAGAAATTCACCTACAGGATTAAATGAAACTGCGAATAATGCAATAACACAAGTTATTAATCCATGGTTACCTAAGAATTATGATTCATTAACACCAAGTCAACAATTTGATGCAAGAATAAGTGCTATGAAGAATGACAGTACAGATACTAATAATATTTATCATCATGAGAAGAGTTTATCATGGGAAAGCTATACTGTTCAAACAGGTCAGATTGCTGGAGATTGTGTTGATTTAAATACAGAGAATCCAGCAGTACAGAATTATTTAACAAAAGCTTATGATAAATACATTGATATGGGAGTTGACTCATTTAGAGTTGATACGGTTAAACACATATCAAGACTAGATTTTAACAATTCATTTATCCCTGAATTTAAAAAGCGTGGTGGAGATAATTTCTATATGTTTGGTGAGGTATGTTCAAGATATAGAGATGTATGGAATAGTGGGATACCTGCGATTTCTGCACCATTCTACACATGGAAAGAGTCAAAAACTTATCCATGGGGAGATTTAGCAGCAAATACACAGTCAGTAGCACAAAATTGGCAGGATAATAGTACAACTGCAAATCAACCAACTTCAAATAATGCATTTTTAAACGGAAACAGTTATCATACTCCTGATTGGTCTAAACGTTCTGGTTTAGATGTTATAGATTTTCCAATGCATTGGGCATTCAATAATGCTCGAGATGCATTTAGTACAGCTCTTGGTGGAGACAAGTACTATAGCGATCCAACTTGGAATGTAACTTATGTAGATTCACATGATTACGCTCCAGATGGAGCACCTGAAAATCAAAGATTTGCTGGTTCTCAGGATACTTGGGCAGAAAATCTTGATTTAATGTTTACCTTTAGAGGGATACCATGTATATTATATGGAAGTGAAGTAGAATTCCAAAAGGGTATGCCGATAGATGTTGGACCAAATGCACCACTTAGCAAGACAGGAAGAGCTTATTTTGGAGATAAAATAGAGGGAAATGTTTCAGTAACTGATTTTGGTAAATATACAAATGCTACTGGAACTATGGCACAAACTCTAAATTATCCTCTTGCTCAGCATATAAGGAGATTAAATCAAATAAGAAGAGCAGTACCAGCTCTAAGAAGAGGGGAATACTCTACTGAAGGAGTGTCAGGAGATGGAATGGCATTCAAGAGAAGATATACTGATTCTTCTAAAGGAATTGATAGTTACTGCTTAGTAAGTGTTTCTGGAAATGCAACATTTACAGGAGTTTTAAATGGAACTTATGTAGATGTAATTACTGGAGATACAAAAACAGTAACCAATGGTACACTTACAGCAAATTGTTCTGGAAAAGGAAACATGAGAGTATATGTTCTTAATTTATCAGGCAATGCTGCACCAGGTAAAGTAGGAGATGCAGGCACCTATTTGAAATAGAATAGACAAATAATAAAAAACTTAAATTAGGAATAACTTTTATTTTATTAACATTTTATTATATTAAGCAGAAGTTAATTAAAATAGAAAGTAGATAATAGTTATAAGGGATGCGCCATAAGCAAAATGCTGAATGGCGCATTTTTTATACTAATTATAGTAATGAATCTTTTAGTTTTGAAATAGTCGGTATATTCTTTGATTTGATAGAAAATTAGGAAAATTAGACTTGGGTATACATATATATGAAAAAGATGTAAAATGTACTTGATAAAAGTAGTATAGAGGTGAAATATGGAATATAAAATTAGTATCATAGTTCCTTGCTATAATGTTGAAAAATATATAGTAAGATGTATAGAGAGTCTTATAAATCAAACTATTGGAATTGAATCTTTGCAGATTATTTTTGTAAATGATGCTTCAACAGATTCTACGTTGAGTATACTCAGTGAATATGAAGCAAAGTATCCTAATAATATTTGTATTATCAATTTAGAAACAAACTCTGGCTTATCATGTGCTAGAAATGCAGCATTAGATTATGCTTACGCACCATTTATTGGTTATGTTGATGCAGATGATTGGATAGAATTAGATATGTTTGAAAAAATGTTTTGCAAGATTACAGAATATAATTGTGATGTAGTCATGTGCAGGAATGATAGACCTAAAAGTGAGAGTGAAGCTAAAAGTGGGGTTACAGGAAAAGATCTTTACTTTGTGTTAGATAGGATTGAAAATAAAAAGATATTTTTATCGTATTTTAGACTTGATGTAACTTGTTGGAATAAGCTGGTTAGGAAGCAGTTACTTATCGATAAAAATATTTCATTTCCAGAAAAATTAAAATACGAAGATAATTATTGGTCTATATTATTATTCTTATATGCAAAGTCAATGTATCTTTTAGAGGAATGCTTATATCATTGGTTTTTAAATCCTAGAAGCATAGTTACAAGTGGAACCTCTAATATAGATCGTACTAGTGTTCAGTTGATGTTAATAGAAGAATGTAAAAAAAGATTATTCTTAGATGATTATGCGGAAGAACTAGAATATAATTTTTATGAAAAATTTTTTGTAGAGACTATATTTTTCTTGTTTAGGGATAATGTTGTTACAGTAGATTTCTTAAATAAGTTAAAAAGTATTCTTTTAAAATATTCTAATTTAGAACAAAATGTATACTATAAATGTGAGCGCCCAATTGTTAAACTAAAATGTGAAACAGAAATAAGAAAACTTTTAGAAAATGATATAACAGAGGAACTAGCAGAACAAGTAATGAAAAAATGTTTTGCATAGTAAACATTTTACATATTAAAGCTGTCTTCGTGTTAGGCAGCTTTAATATATATTATAAATATTTTTAGATTTGTATGAAATGAGAATTTATATTAATAATTAGACAAACTGGTTACAGTGTCTATTGTTATGTTAAAAAAAACCTTTTATAATCAAATTATCAAACCAGACTTTTATTTGGATGAGTTTTGATAAAAATGAAGTATAAGTTTTTTTAGGTGGCTTCTGAAAACGTATTAAAAGCATATTAATAAAAGAGTGCTTATATTATACGTAATATAATTTTTTATCATGTATAAATTATATTTTGGTACAGAGATAGTATAACTGAAGGAGGAAATGATATGGAAACATATAAAGTAATTGAGATTAAGAAAAGTGTTTTTGAGGATAATGATAGACAAGCAGATTTACTTAGAGAAGAATTAAAGAAAAATAAGACTTTTTTATTAAATTTGATGTCATCACCAGGTTCAGGCAAAACAACAACTGTTTTAAGAACCATTGAAGCATTAAAAGATGAAATGAAAATTGGAGTTATGGAGGCAGATATTGATTCAGATGTAGATGCTTATACCGTTTCTAAGACTGGTGCCAAAGTAATTCAATTACATACTGGTGGAATGTGTCATCTTGATGCAGATATGACAAAGCAAGGTCTTTTGGAGTTAGGAACAGAGGATGTAGATTTTGCAATATTGGAGAATGTAGGGAATTTGGTATGTCCAGCAGAATTTGATACAGGCTCATCTAAAAATGCTATGATTCTAAGTGTACCAGAAGGGGATGACAAACCTTTAAAATACCCTTTAATGTTTTCTATTGTTGATGTTTTATTAATTAATAAGATAGATGCAGCGGAATATTTCAATTTTAGTTTAGATGCAGTTAAAGAGCGTGTAAAAAAATTGAATCCTAATATAAAGGTTATACCTATATCTGCTAAAACTGGTGAGGGAATTGAAGAATGGGCAGAATGGATACGAACAGAAGTAAAACATTGGAATGAAAAATAGTTTGATAATGGGATTGAAATGGGGAGGTAATTAATATGGTAAAGAAGAACGTACTTAAGCTTGCTAATAAGATTGCTGCTGGGATTACTGGTGGTATAGTAAAGGTAAAACCAACAGATCCAGAATATAAGCTTTTAGACTCAATTACTTCTGATGAAGAAGCAGAAATAGCACTTCATCTAGAAATTCGTAAATTTAAGACAGTAAAGGAAGTTGCCAAGCTTTGTGGCAAACCTGAAGCAGAAGTAGAAAAAGTTTTATATAAGATGGCAGTTGATGGCTCAATTAAAGTAGAAACAGAAGACGGTGTTGATAAATACTGCCTTGAACTTTATGTACCAGGAATAATGGAATACATGGTTGATAAAAAGTCAAACATAGAGGAACATCCAGAGATTGGTGCGTCTTTTGAAGAATATACAAGAAAGTTAGGAGCATTAATGGCAGGTAATATTCCAGTTGGATTGGGAGTAATGAGAGTTATTCCAGTTGAAACTGCTATTGATGGAGATACAAGAAGAGCTTCTTATGAGGAAATTACTTATCTTCTTAATAAATATGATGTTTTTGCTGTTACAGATTGTGCATGCCGTGCATCCATGAGAATAATAGGTGAAGGTTGTGGACATACTGTTGAAGATATATGTCTTAGACTAGGACCAGCAGCTGAATACTACATTCGTACAGGTAAAGGTAGAAGTGTTACAAGAGAAGAAGCCTTTGCTATTTGTGAGAGGGCAGAAAAAGAAGGGTTAATGCATCAGATTCCTAATTTATCAGGACCAGGAAATGCTCTTGCTATCTGTAATTGTTGTGGATGCTCTTGTTTTGGACTTAGAAATGCAAATCTTTATAGAAATCCAGATTGGTCTAGATCAAACTATGTTTCACAAGTAGATACAGATAAATGCGTTGCTTGTGGCCAATGTGTTGAAAATTGTCCATCAAACGCATTAACATTAGGACAAAATTTATGTACAAAGAAACCTATTCCTGCAGCTAAGGAACCAGATAGACCATACGATACTAAGTGGGGAGAAAATAAATGGAATCCTGATTATCGTCATAGAAAAATGGTTGCTGAGACTGGAACAAGTCCTTGTAAAACAGAGTGTCCAGCGCATATAGCTATCCAAGGTTATATCAAAATGGCAGCTCAAGGAAGATATAAAGATGCATTAGAGCTTATAAAAAAAGAAAATCCATTCCCAGCAGTCTGTGGACGTATTTGCCCAAGAAAGTGTGAATCTGCTTGTACAAGAGGTAGTTTAGATGAACCACTTGCTGTTGATGAAATTAAAAAGTTTATTGCCGAGCAAGATTTAAATTCTGAACATCGTTTTGTACCAGAAAAGCTAGTTGAAAGATCAGAAAAAATTGCTATAGTAGGAGCAGGTCCTTCAGGATTATCTTGTGCTTATTTCCTAGCTGCTGAGGGATATAAGGTAACAGTATTTGAAAAGCAGAAAAAGCTTGGAGGTATGTTAGCTCTAGGAATTCCATCATTTAGACTTGGAAAAGATGTAGTTGATGCTGAAATAGAAGTTTTAAAAGAATTAGGAGTGGAATTCAAGACTGGTGTTGAGGTTGGTAAGGACGTTACTATTAATGGACTTAGAAAACTTGGATATAAAGCATTCTATTTAGCAATAGGTGCTCAAGCAGGTAGAAGCCTAAACATAGAAGGTGAAGATTCTGAAGGAGTAATAACAGGAGTAGAATTCTTAAGAAGAGTAAATTTAGGTGAAGATTTAAAATTAGAAGGACCAGTTGTTGTAATTGGTGGTGGAAATGTTGCAATTGATGTTGCAAGAACTGCTGAGAGAGTTGGAGCTTCACAAATAGATATGTATTGCTTAGAAAGTAGACAACAAATGCCTGCTCTTGATGAAGAAATTGAAGAAGCAATGTCAGAAGGCATTAATATCAACAATTCTTGGGGACCAAAGAGAATCATCAAAGAAAATGGACATGTTGTTGGTGTAGAATTTAAAAAATGTATTTCTATATTTGATGAGAATAAGAGATTTAATCCTAAATTCGATGAAAATGAAACTAAGATTGTTAAAGCAAGCTACGTTTTAACATCAATAGGTCAAGGAATTGATTGGGGAGAATTATTAAAAGACTCTAAGATAGAATTAAATCCAAATAAAACAGTAAAAGTTCAGGCATTAAGCTATCAAACAGGTGAAGCAGATGTATTTGCTGGCGGAGATGCAGTAACAGGACCTAAGTTTGCTATTGATGCAATTGCTTTAGGAAAGCAAGGAGCAATTTCTATTCATCATTATATTCATGGAGATAATTTAACATTAGGTCGTGAAAGAGACTATCATGCTTTAGATAAAGAAAACTTAGATATGAAAGGGTATGATCATATACCTAGACAAAAAGCACTTCATGTAGATGGCGAAAAATCAAAGGAAACCTTTAAAGATTTAAGAGTTACATTCACTGAAGAACAAATTAAGAAGGAAACCCAACGTTGCCTTGGTTGTGGTGCTGTGGTAGTTGATCAATATCAATGTGTAGGTTGTGGTCTTTGTACTACAAAATGTAAATTTGATGCAATTACACTTACAAGAAAATATGATAGTGCTGGTGTAGACATTAGTGAGATGAAACCTATAGTAATAAAATATGTAATCAAGCGTCAAGGAAGAATTGCAGTTAAAAAAGTGAAGAGACTATTTTCAAAATAGAGAGTAATTGATAATATTAATGTATTATTTTTAATGAAATGCGGGGGAATTGAGTTCCCCCGTTCTTGTATACTTACGAAAGAGGTGATTTATTTGCACGAAATTGGAGTTATGTTTGAAGTTGTAAAAACTGTTGAAAAGGTTGCAAAACAAAATGGGGTAACAAAGATTGACACAGTGGTTCTTCAAATTGGCGAACTCTCATCTATGATTCCCAGATATATTGAAGCTTGTTATCCTGCAGCAGTAGATGGAACCTTATTGCAAGAAACAAAACTGAAAATTGAGATATTGCCAGGCAATGGTCTTTGTAGAGAGTGTAATAAAGTTTTTAATCTAATTGAGAATAAAAATAAATGCCCACATTGCGGAAGTAATCATTGGGAGTTATTATGCGGGAGAGAGTTTAAGATTAAAGAGATTATTGCCTGCTAAAATAGAATATATAGTTTTTTAAAGAGCAAATGTGAAAGATTATTCTTTGCATTTGCTCTTACTAATTATTGTAAGTATTAAAATTCATTTAATTCAGTAAAAATAACTCCATTATTAGTTGAAACTCCAGCATACAAATTATCATTATCTTTTCCTATAGCTAAATAATGTTTCAAACATTCTTTAGCAGTGAATGGCATTTTTCTGTCTAACATTTCATCAATGTTAACCCATTCTAATTTTCCTTCATCGCATTTACTAATATCTATTTTTGTATTATGTAATTCGGTAAAATAATAATAATTTTGGCGAACCTCATTATTCTTTAAACGGAGTGTAATATATTTCAATGTAACATTTCCAATATCATTTTCTGTAATACTTGTTTCCTCAAATAGTTCTCTTAAAACACATGCTTTTGGATTATTAAGTTCATCCTTTTCAAAATGACCACCTACACCACACCACGAAGGCTCAACTACTCTTTAACCAACTCTGTACAACAGTAACATTTTATCATTATGCATTATATAAATTGTAGTTAAATTCCTTAACATATATGTAACCTCCCATAAATTATTAAATTTGATTTTGCTATTTTTCGCAATTGGATATTAATATTATATTTCAACTATATTCCAGATACAAACAATATTAGAAGATATGAAAATAGAAAACAATAATGATTTCTTCTTTTGCATTAACAAATGTTGGTCTAATATATTGAATTTAGGAGTTTTTATACAATATACAATTTATAATGTGCTAAAATATAGGTGTAAAAGGAAAAAAATGAATGCAATTAGTTAAAATATTAAGGAGAGTGTTATGTTATCTTATTTAGAAAAATATAAAAAAGCTAGATTAAAATATAGTATAGTTATTCCAAGTATACTTTTTAGTTCAATGTTCTTATTTTTAATAATATCTTTTATTTTGCTTCAAGCAGATACTTCAAATATTAATGATTATACAGGCTTTGCAATATTCTCTTTGTGCATGGTAGTTTTCATTGTAGGAAAAGTTATATATAACAGCAAGGCTATTAAAATAGATCCTTATGAACTTTTAGAAAAAGGAGATACAAAAGGAATAAAATTTTATATAAGTTTAAGTTGTGTGACTTTAATTAGTGTGGGTGAATGTTTACGAAATATATCTTTATATAAAATTAAATCATATCCTGCAGAAATGAAAAGAATTATAATTGCATTTATGTCATTGGGTATAGTTTTTATAGGACTTATGATTATAATTAATTCATTACTACTAAAGCGAGACATTACTAAGTTTAAAAATATAATTAAGTCTTTATCAGAAACAGAAGAAAAAGCATTGAAGGAAGAAGTTATAACTTTAAAGGATTATGAAGGATTTAAGTTTACAACAAACTTTTTGATTAGATTTATTCCTAATCAATGTACAGCTATTGATTATAATGATATTTTCAAGACGTCAGTTAAGTATTATAGCGGTGGTAGGAATTATAGTAGCTATTATACTATCAAAATATATGATAAAAATTCTAAATTTCTAGGAAACTTTGGTATTCCTTGTGGTAGAAGGAAAAATGTTGAAAGTAATCTTGTTACTTTTTTAGCAAATTTAAAATTGAAATGTAGTAATGTTTTATTTGAATTTGATAGTGATAGTTCTTATTATAAGATAAATGAATCTCAAATAGATAGTGAATACAAAAAGCTAAAAGGTGGCGATAGGGAAGATTGTATTTCAGTGAATAGAGGTAAAAAAAAAGTGAAGAAGTAAATTAATAATTTAGTCAGTTAAGATTGATTCTATACTATGTTTTCGAGAAACAGGGGGATTATATGCAAGATATAAAGTATCAGGAAGAATACATACGAAGAATACATAAAGTGCAGGACTACATTGAGCATCATTTAGGACAAGCCATGTCCATTGAGGAACTTTCCAATGTTGCTGGGTTTTCAAAATATCATTTTAGCCGCATCTTTCAAGGTATGTTACGAGAGCCATTAGCCCATTATGTAAACCGAATTCGTATGGAAAATGCACTTTTTTTACTGGCACACCGGGCAGATAAAAATATGACGGACATTACCTATGAACTGGGCTATACGGATTCAGCTGTATTTTCACGGGCATTTAAGAATTACTATGGCATAACTCCAAGAGAATATCGGAAGGAATATAGCAAGAATTGCAAAGATTCTTTTTTATTGTCAGAGTACAATAAGAACACAGCAAAGAAAGAATGGGCAGGCCAATTGTTTCCTGTGACTGGGCAGATTACCATAGTAAACATGGAGGAAAAGCAGGTGGCTTATGTGAGACATATAGGTACTTATGAGACATTAGCAAAGGAGTATTCCAATTTGATGCAGACATTAATTACTTATGCAGAGAAGCAGAAGCTTTTTGTAGATAGTGAGAACTGGGTGCTTGCCATGTATCATGACAATCCGGAATTTGGAGAGGAGAATAAGTTTCGTACTAGTCTATGTCTAACGGTGCCAGAGTGCATTGAGATTCATGAAGATGGGATCATTGGAAGGATGCAATTGGAAGGTGGTTTGTATGCAGTGGGACATTTTCAGATTCAGCAAGACCAGTACAGTGATGCCTGGAATTACATGTACCAGGAGTGGATAGCTGGCAGTGGTTATGTTCCAAGAAACTCATATCCATTTGAAGTATATCGCAACAATCCACATGCTAATGAGCATCATATCCATGAGGTGGACATATACGTTCCAATTGAGCCCATTCATTTCTAATATGCTGCAAATCGATTCAGAGGTGAGCATATGGAAGAAATTAAGATTCAAGGAGCACGAATCCATAATCTGAAAAATATTAATCTATCAATTCCTAAGCATAAATTAGTGGTCATTACTGGTATCAGTGGTTCAGGTAAATCCAGTCTTGCATTTGATATTCTGTTTGAAGAAGGCAAGAATCAGTATCTAAGGTCCATTGGCATTCTGGCTGGACTTGATAACCAGGATAGGTTTGATACCATTGAAGGCATTGGTCCAACGGTGGCAGTGCGTCAGAATATAATTAGGCAGAGTAATCCTCGTTCCACAGTTGGTACAAAGACTGGAATTCTTAATCAGCTGGCTCTTGTTTATGCCAGTGATGGAAAAGCTTTAATTGAGAGTGGACATCTTTCCCCAGGTAGCTTTCTCTATACAACGGCGGATGGTATGTGTATTAGCTGCCAGGGCAGAGGTTCTTATTATGATATCAATCTGAAGAAGTTGATTCCAGATAAAACAATAACACTTTTGGAGGTATATGAGAGTCTGCAAGTAACATCTGGTTTTATGAGGATTCTAAAGAATAAATACGGAATGTATTTTGAAACTCCATTCTGGGAACTTCCAGAAGATATTCAAGGCGAAGTGATCTATGGAGTCTATGACAATGGCAAGCAAAGCTATTGTCTAGAGCGGATACTAAGAAACTCTTATGAAAAGGGGGAGGATGTAGAAGAAGTCTATGCAAAGACTACTTGTCCAGATTGTCATGGAGAGCGAATAGGTCAAGAAGCGAGAGAAGTATTCCTTGGTGGAAAGCAGATTGGACAGCTAGGACAGATGACACTGTCTAGTCTTATTGATTTCCTAAATGGAATAACTAGGGAAGAACTATCTCAGTTTGGCAAGAACATGATAAAGAATGTAATGGAAAAATTAAATCATCTCATCCAGTTTCGCTTAGGACATCTGACACTTTATCGGGAGATGACTTCCTTAAGTGGTGGTGAGATACAGCGGATTTTTCTTCATCTCCATTTAGAGTCCAGGCTGGATTCTCTAATCTATGTCTTTGATGAACCCATGGCGGGATTACATCCATCGGAGAAGCAAAGCATGATCCAAGCGGTAAAGGAATTAAGAGAACTGGGGAATACAGTGATTGTAGTGGAGCATGATAAAGAGATGATTCGCCATGCTGACCATATTATTGAGATTGGTCCTAAGGCAGGCATAGAAGGTGGAACAGTGGTCTATCAGGGGAGTTATGAAGGATACAAAAAGGCTGATACTTTGCTTAGCCAGTATCTTTCTGATAAATGTTTGATGCCGGAACGGACAATCAGGAAGCATACCTTTGCTAAAATAGATTATCTTACCTTGGAACATGCAAATATCCATTATTTAAAGGACTTAACAGTAGTCTTCCCACTCCATGCCATGGTTGGTATTGCTGGATTATCAGGAAGCGGGAAGAGTTCCTTGATTGAGGATACTCTTTTGAAACGTCTTGCTAGTGCTAGGAAATATGGTTATGTAACCGGGATATCAGGAGTAGAGCATATTAGTGGGATTGCAAAGATATCACAGGAGCCCATTGGAAGAAGTGCTACTTCTACACCTGCCTCTTATATTGGGATATGGGATAAGATTCGAGAACTTTTTGCCAAACAGCCGGAAGCAAAAATAAGAAACATGAGTGCTGGACATTTTTCCTTTCATTCTAAAGGGGCATGCCCAGATTGCGGGGGTAGTGGTTATGAAAGAATCTTTCTAACTTCTGATTTTTCTGTAGATAAGCTTTGTCAGACCTGTAATGGCAAGCGGTTTAATGAAGGAAGTCTTTCTGTAGACTATAACGGAAAGAACATTGCCAATGTGTTAGATATGAGCATTGCCCAAGCTATTGTATTCTTTGCAGATCAGAATAGCATTGTGAAACCGCTCCGTATCTTAGAACAGATGGGCATGGGGTACTTAACACTTGGTCAGCCATCTTCTTCTTTAAGTGGTGGTGAGGCACAAAGAGTGAAGCTTGCCAAAGAGCTGGGACGGCAGTTAAAGGACAATATGCTTTATGTGTTAGATGAACCAACCACCGGACTTAGCTTGTATGATACGGCATTGTTACTAAAGCTGTTAGATCAGCTGGTTGCCAGTGGCAATTCTGTTATTGTCATCGAACACAATGTAGATGTCTTAAGATGCTGTGATTATATCATTGAACTTGGTCCAGAAGGTGGAGACAAGGGCGGTGAGATTATAGCCAAAGGAACACCAGAGAGGCTGATAGACAATCCGAATTCCAAGACAGGGAGGTATCTTGCATGAACTTAGATATGAATCAAAGAAAAAAGATAATGTTGGAAAAGATAATAAACAGTAGCTATAACAATACTGCAGGCATAATTGTACTAAAAAACGGTAAACCAGTATATGAGAAATACTATAATGGATATACTGCGACTAACAACCTTCATGTTTTTTCAGTAACAAAAAGTATTATTTCCATATTGATTGGTATAGCCCTAGACAAAGGTTATATAAAAAGTATCAACCAGAAGGTATTGGATTTTTTTCCTGATTATGCAGTAAAAGGAGGAGAAAGAACCATACAGGATGTTACACTTAAGGATATGATGACTATGACAGCCCCGTATAAATATAAGTCAGAATCCTATGAAGAATATTTTACAAGCGATAATTGGGTAAATAGTGCGCTTGATTTATTAGGGGGCAAGGGAAAGATTGGAGAATTTAGATACACTCCTCTCATAGGCCCAGATATTTTATCTGGTGTTCTTGTAAAAACAACAGGACAATCCGTGCTTGATTTTGCAACAGAAAACTTATTTTCACTATTAGGGATTAATGTTGAGGGAAATATAGTTTTTCGTAATAAGGAGGAACAACTTGCCTGGTATAAAGAGAAAAATGTAAGAGGATGGGTTGCTGATCCGCAAGGTGTAAATACAGCAGGATGGGGTCTTAACTTGACAACTATGGATATGGCAAAAATAGGTCAATTGTACTTGGATGAAGGAAGATGGAAGGATAAACAAATTATATCCACAGAGTGGATATATGAGAGCACAAAGGAACATAGTCGATGTGGCAAGCTGTCCTATGGCTATCTGTGGTGGGTTATTGATAATAAAGAACATATCTACGCAGCTATGGGGGATGGTGGAAATATAATTTACGTCAATGCAAAGAAAAAAATGGTGATTTCGATTGCTTGTCTTTTTATGCCACATGCTAAGGATAGAATAAAACTTATTAAAGAGTATATTGAACCAATGTTTGAGAATTGTGACTAGTAAGTTTCAATTTAGGTGAGATTAGAATTATTTATATAAGAATAAAGTGAAAAACTATAAGAGTGTTTATCAAGATATAATAAATGATTTAGATAAAGCAATTAGTATTTATAAAAGAATAGGATTTGTAAAGAAATTTGGATTTAAAGAAATTGAATCATATAATAATAGCCCAATGGACACTTCAATCTATATGAAATTTAAAGTTCAATTTAATGTCCAATTTTTCTTAGAAGCAAAAAAGCAGAACTTGCCATGTCATGATAAGTTCTGCTTTCTTGTGATTATAATATTAAGCAGTAAAACTAGTCTATTCTTTTTTCATATATAGGCATATTGTTATCAGGATCTATTTTTCCACTGTTTTTAAATCCAATTGTAGTCCAAAATGGTATTCCTAATATGCTATCAGGAGTTAAATACATTTGAGTAACTCCATGCTTTTTGAAAAGAGATGTAACATGCTGAAATAATTCAGTTGCATATCCTTTTCTCCTCATTTCTGGAATTATATAATATTCCATTATATAGCCATATCCAGGATTAATAATACCTTTTATTCCACCTAAATCAACTGCATAAAAGGCAAAACCAACTAATATATTTTCACAATTATATATTAGTTCAAAATGCATATCATCTCGTTTCCCTTGAATATCTACTCTTTGTTTTGCATATTTTTCTAAAGTAATATCTGATTCGTTCATTAGTTTAATATCATCTTTAGAAATTTCATGCATGTAAGGTATCCACATTGAAATTAGTTCATTATATTGTTGTGTATTTTCAGACACTATTTGCTTATAATACAATCTTTTTAACATTTAGCACTCCTTCTTACAATATAAAAAAGTATTCCTGCAAAATACAGAAATACTTTATATTTATCATCATTTTACTAAATGTATTGTAATCATATAGATAAAAGTGAATGACAGATATTTCTGTTTTTGCTTGTAAATAATATTATGTTTCTCATATCTATCACCTTCCTTTCAATATATTGTAAGTTTAGCATGTACGCAAGACTATGTCAATAAATATTTTACAAATAAAGGATAATGGATAACTTTAAGGAAACATAGTTCTTGACGTAAATAGGTTGTTGAGTTATTATTGGGAATAAATATTATTGCTGTGAAGAGGAATAGTAAGTATAGTGATTTCTTATTAGAGAGGGGATGTTTGGTGAAAATTCCTAGAAATATATATTGAACCAGCCTTGGAGTTCTGTACCGAAATAATAGTAGGCTACAGCGGGTATTCCCGTTATAGATATAGAGAGATTATAAGATTATTGCGCGCAATTTTATAATAATTAGGGTGGTAACGCCAAGAAGGGTCCCTTGTGGATTTTTCTTGGCGTTTTTTTGTATTTAATAATTAACAGAAGGAAGGTAGAAGAGTATGGGTAAAAATAATAAAAAGTTTGTTGAAGCTATAACAGCTATAGATGAGGATTTTGCACAATGGTATACAGATATTGTAAAGAAAGCAGAGCTTATTGATTATTCAACTGTTAAAGGTTGCATGATTATAAGACCTTATGGATATGCAATTTGGGAAAACATTCAAAAATACTTAGATAATAAGATTAAGGAAACAGGACATGAAAATGTATATATGCCAATGTTCATACCAGAATCATTATTGCAAAAAGAAAAGGATCATGTAGAAGGATTTTCACCAGAGGTTGCTTATGTTACTAGAGCAGGAGGAGAAGATCTTGCTGAAAGATTAATAGTAAGACCAACTTCAGAAACTCTATTTTGTGAACATTATGCTAAGATTATTCAAAGTCATAATGATTTGCCTAAGAAATATAATCAATGGTGTTCTGTTGTGAGATGGGAAAAAACTACTAGACCATTTTTAAGAACTTCCGAATTTTTATGGCAAGAGGGACATACTGCTCATGCAACAGCAGAAGAAGCAGAAAAAGAAACTATAGATATGCTAAATGTTTATGCTAATATGCTGGAAGAATATTTGGCAATTCCAGTTCTAAAAGGACAAAAGACAGAAAAAGAAAAGTTTGCAGGAGCTAAGGCGACATATACAATAGAAAGCTTAATGCATGATGGAAAGGCACTGCAAAGTGGAACGTCTCATGACTTTGGAGATGGATTTGCTAGAGCATTTAATATAAAATATTCAGATAAAAATTCTAAGTTACAATATGTGCATCAAACTTCATGGGGAGTTACAACTAGATTAATTGGAGCTATTATAATGGTTCATGGAGATGACAGTGGGTTAGTATTACCACCAAAGGTAGCACCAATTCAAGCAGTAATTGTTCCAATTGCTCAACACAAAGATGGAGTTCTTGACAAGGCTAATGAACTAAAAAATATGCTTTCTAGTGCTGTAAGAATTAAGTTAGATGATTCAGATAAGATGCCAGGATGGAAGTTCAATGAATATGAAATGAAGGGGATACCAGTTAGAATTGAAATTGGACCAAAGGATATAGAAAACAATCAAGCACTTTTAGTTAGAAGAGATACTAGAGCGAAAGAAGTAGTTAATTTAAATGATTTGAAGGATAGAGTTTTAGCTGTACTAGATGAAATTCACAAGAGCTTATATGAAAAGGCTTTAAAGAATAGGGAAGAACGAACTTTTGTTGCTAAAACACTAGAAGAACTTAAAGATACTGCTGAAAATAAATCAGGTTTTATTAAAGCTATGTGGTGCGGTGAAAGAGAATGTGAAGAAAAAATTAAGGAAGTCGCAGGATTAACTTCTAGATGTATTCCATTCGAACAAGAAGAGATTGATACCAAGTGTGTATGCTGTGGCAAAAAGGCAGAAAAAATGGTTTATTGGGGTAAAGCATATTAA
This sequence comes from Clostridium sp. TW13, assembly GCF_024345225.1. Lineage (NCBI taxonomy): Bacteria > Bacillati > Bacillota > Clostridia > Eubacteriales > Clostridiaceae > Inconstantimicrobium > Inconstantimicrobium mannanitabidum. The sequence goes on along the minus strand of NZ_BROD01000001.1, from coordinate 1,834,912 downwards.
GATTTATTATTGTTGATATATCACTTATTTATGATACGATGAACCATATCATAAATAAGTGAGTTTTTTTGAAAAAGTTATCGAGAATGTCAAGAATGCTAAAAACATCGTTGACTTGTTATAAAGTCTATCTGAAACTAAAAAAATATCTCATCCACCACTTATTAATAGAAGAAATAAGATATTAGAAAAATTAAAAGAATTGATGATAGAAATAAAAGGGATGGGCAGAGTAAAATTTGCCTGTTCCTTTTTGCAGGTCTGCAATAAAATTCTTATTTTATTTTTTTAGAATTCATGTGTTTTCCTTTTTGGTAGCCAGATAGAATTGAATAGATAGAAAATGATGCAGGCACTTAACTAAATTTTTGTGAGGTGCCTGCTTTCCAATTGGAGATTATTTGCTCTATATAGGATTTAGCAATGGATTCTTCATATGGAAAGTTTCGATAAATGGAAACCCTACTCACCATGGCATGTTTAGAAATCTAACTAATAGCTATTTTGTTGAGTTCTGTTTTTTCTAATAGCTTTATAGTCGCAGAAATAATTTGATTTTTGGTATATGTGTTTTTTCAATGTTATTTTTACTCATAATGTTACAAATTGCTCCTAATGTTTCATTTTATCTCTCAGTAAAGTATTTACTTGATAATATTATCAAGCAATGTTACACTTGTAACGTCGAAATACAAAACATGATTTGCATAATTTGAGATTATTAAATGCACATGAAGTCAAAAAATCGGTATATTTACTGATGAAGTTCTGGAGGTGAAAAATGAGAAAGAAATTATTTATATTAGCAATTATTATTCTAATTGCATGCGTATTGGGACAAATAGCAGTACCAGCCATTATGAAAGCAATTTTTTTATAAGGAGAAAAACAAAAATGAAAATTATTAAAAAAATAGGATGGATTATGCTTTGTTTAGCAATTTTTATTGGTGTATTTGGTATTTCTGCTTATAGTAAAGCAAAAAATATTTTTGGCGGAGAATTTTTTGCAGCGTTTGCTCTGCAAGGTGCTTCCACCAAAGAGACTTTATCTAAAAATGAATATAATAAAAGAATAATCGACGTGAAATATATAAAAGCGGATAGTACGATAGATACTAGACAAGTAATTATTTACAAGCCAAGTGGTGCGACAGGTGACTTACCTTTAATATATATTCCACATTATTCCGCTGAAGAGAATACAGCAGATTTTGTATCTTATATACGACATGGTTGGGCAGTGGCAGCACCATATCAATTTAAAAATGATTTTAATGGTGTGCTAGAAACAGATGACCTTGTTTTTAATAATGCTACACTATATACATTAAGACATATGGACAGTATCGATAAAAAACGTATCTCTATCATAGGCGGAAGTGCCGGAGGATATACAGCGCTTATGCTTAATGGCCTTCAGATGGGAACAGTCGCATCCATAGCAAGTGCACCTATTGCAAATGTTTATTTTAACTTCCATGAATATTTTCCTATGGCTGATGAAGTTAATCGTAACTCAGGACTTTTTGATTTCAAAATGCCTATTCAAGGTATGATTTCTAAAGCTTTCCAACCAATCAATGACAAAATCAAAAAAGATGATGTTAGAACTTGGGAAGCTATATCGCCAGTTAGTATGGCTAATGCAATTAGCAATCCTTTGGTCATGGTCCATAATACATCAGATATTCTTGTACCAGTTGATCAAATTACCCATAAATACACTTATGCAAAGAATGATGGAACATTACCTAAAGAATTTGTTCCTAAGTTGCCGTCTACCTATCCAGGTATTCTAAGTTCTACATTTGAGGAAATGGCTAATCCAGACGAATTAACGATAAAACATAGTAAATTTAATAATAACCATATTGAAGGCGTGATGCCATATGCCAACACACTTATTACAATTAATATAAACGATGATGGACCAGCAACTGCAAAAGGTAGTCATAGTGCACCTAATTTAACAGGTAGTTATGATATTTTTCCATATTTAGAAGATATGATGAAACGTACACTTGATAATACAGAAAAATTAGTTCCACAGAAATTATTACTTCTACTTGAAAGATATCAAGGTGAAAGCTTAGCTCTTCCAGCTCACGAAGGAGTGGATGATACGGTTTATGGCTCTCTAGCAATATATCAAAGAGAAATAGTAGATGAATTAAAAATGTGGATGGATAGTCATACAAAAGAAGAGATGGACTCAGCGATGAAGTCAGCAGTATCAAAAATTTCAGATTCCAATAAACAACAGAAGTATAATAAAACATGGCAAGTTATATTTGGACAAATAAAATAAAGTTCTTATCTATTTAGCTGGTGGAGGTGGTTTTGGTGCTTCTCTACTTGCAGATGATGTGTTCACAAATTATTTTCTAAAAGCCAAAAGCAAAACAGTGTTAGTTGACTCATCATTTATTATTTATGATGAGTCGCATAATGTTGCCACAAATGTGTGGAAAATACCAGCTGAAATATCTGAATAGATTAAAACAAGTAATATATCTCTAGACATGCTAAAAGCACTAAGTGAATATTGGGGAGAAGGAGTTAATATTCTTTGGAAATAAGGAAACTAAGACGGTAGCAATACCGTCTTTTTCTATTAAAAAAAAGGAATAGTTTTATAGTTAAGGGAAAACGTTTCAGAGTACGGGGGAAAAATCTCAGAGTTCAAAGTTATCGTTTTATTGTATCAAAGCCAGTAAGAAACTAGAGGGATTATATAGTATAGTTGAATGTAAACATGTTGAAGGATTATCTAAGAAATAAGAATAATTCTATAAGTATTATTATATTTGTAAAAAGATAGTTAAGAAGTTTTCCTGAAAACAAATATTAGTATTTAGCTATAATCAAAAGGAAACCTTGTATAATTTTTCTTAAAAATTAGGTTACTATGAGGGATAAATTTTCACTATTAAAGTGTAGGGGGATTTTATCCTTTTGCTATTTAAAGATAGAAGAAAAATATATTCAGTTTAGATGCAAATGCGCCTATCAATATCGTAAAATTTAAATAAAAGACAAACTATTATAGTTAAAGATAGAAAAATGAAACAGAAAGGAGAACAGCCTATGGGAGATGACTGGAATGGAGAATTTGATCCATATGGCTATCAACTTGTTGATGAGAAATTACTAATCAATGAGGAAGAAGCTATCACTATAAGAACTATTTTTTATCAGTATGTAAATACAAGTGTTGGAGCAAATGGACTTTCAAAATATTTAGAAAGTCATGGTATAAGAAAAATACCAATCCAGAATGGAGAGAACCCATTATTAGATGATGTAGTAGCTGAAGTAATTGTGAAATTAGTAAGCAATCAAAGTTAGCTTCTTTGATGCATCAGCTATTGAAAGCGAGATAGATAACTATCAAAAGCAATTACGAAAGAATTATTCTATGAAATTTAAGTTTATGGAGTGAATTGACAATTCACATGTAGAGGATAAACATTATAAGCGAAGAAAAGAAGACTTGTGCGATAGACTCTATCGTATGCATGATAAGATTGAGGAATTAGAAGCACATATAATTTTATTAAAGATATAAAAACTCCATCTGCGTTAAATCTCAGATGGAGTTTTTGTATAGTGCTATATATCACTTATTTATTTTAACATCTTGCCAGTTAGCGTTTGTAAGTATCTCCGCATTGTCACCAAAGAATGCATTTCCTGCTTGCTTATCGCCTTTCAGCCAGTACATAAACCATGCTGTCATATATCCGTCTGCTTTTTGATATGTTTTTCCGTGATCTTTATTTACTAATCTTCCCATAACCTTATATTTAGTAGTTAATTTACTATAGATGTCTTGCATTGCATATAATGGACATATTCCTTGACCTGATGTTTCTTTTATGCTTGTTGCTTCTCCTGAATCAAAATGTCCTGTTCCTGCAATAAAGAAATAAGGTATAGTTATTTTTGTTATATCATAAGCCCATTCAGTACCAAATTGACCTACTTGGCCCCAAAATGGTGATGTTGCACTTGCTGTGTACATTGATTTATAAAGTTTTCCGTTATCCCAATTATTCACAGCGTTAATTGTTGCAACTCCACCTTGCGAGTGGCCACCAATACCAATATTATTAGTATCTATTTTATTATAGAAAATACTAGATTTATCTTCATTTTGTTTTAAAATATAGTCTAACGATTTAGAAGAAGATTCACCACTTCTTGAATTTTCATCTTCATTTCCAATTACTACAAATCCCCAAGATGCTAAATGTTTAAAGAAACTTTTATACTTAGAAGCAGTAATTCCTGTTCCGTTTGCTATTACTACTACTGGATATTTATTAGAGCTTTTTTCTAATCCTGCTGGATACCATATTTCATATTCTTTAAATACATCACTATCAGCATTAAACGATTTAAATGATACTTCATATTCTCCAAGTTTTGAATACTTCTTTTCTAAATCTTTTTTAGTTTCTAAATAATTGTAGTAATGATTTCCTCTGTATTCTATTACTTTCCATAAAGTAAATACCCCTACAATTATTATTAATAATACAATTCCAATTATTTTCAACAATTTCTTCATTTTTACCTCGCTTTTATTTTTTAACTGGTATATACTTATCAAGATAATTAACTACAGTATCCATATATTCTTCAAATACTTTGTCGTCATTTTGTATTCCATGTCCTGAATGTGGTGCTTCAAAATATTTATAATCCACATTATTTTCTTTTAAAGCATTAACTAAATGTGCTGATGTTTTAAAAGGGCATACCTTATCTTTTGCACCATAAGCAATTACACTTGGCACTGAGTTTTTGTTTACCCATGCATAACCTGATACAGGTTTCATAGCTTGCACATATTCTCCTGATTCAATCATATCTTTTGTAATTTTACTACCAGACATAACACTAAATAAACCAGCCGCTGCCTCACTACTTTTATCTAATCCATAAATATCCCAATCTTTTGTAAAGAAACTTGATGGTCCCACCATTTCAAACATCATTTTTACTGGTATTGGTGATGTTTTAGCATCACGATAAGCATATAGCATAGCAAGTGTTCCTCCTGCTGATCCACCACTTATAGCCATCTTATCTAAATTGTATCCATGCTTTTTAGCTTCTTCTACTATTACAGGGATGCTTTCTTTTATTTCCATTGATTGAGAATAAATACTTGTACTTGGATCATCATTTCTTTGAAGTGTATAATTAATTCCTACTGCCACATATCCTTTAGAACATAACCATTTAAGCATTTCTGCATCATCTGCTTTATCCCCAGTTCTAAAACCTCCTGCGTGAATATAAACAACTAATCCATGACTTTTTTTAGAATTATCTTTTGGAGCATACATATCAAATTTATTTGATTCCTTACCACCATAAGAAATATCCTTATAAATAGTTCCCATGTTATTATTCCATTTTACTGAAAATTTCTTTGTCCATTCTCCTTTATGTGTCATTTTAAATATAGCAGAACCAGCAAATGAAATGATAAATACTAATATACATATTAAAATAAACATGACCTTTCCTTTTTTTTCTTCCTTTTTCATAGTAAATTACCTCCAAACATTGTGCCACCTAACATAAAGTTAAGAACAGCCCTCACAGCCAAACGACCTAATACAGCAGCAACTATGATAACGATAATAAGAATAATAACTTGTTTTCTTGAAATAGCCATAACGCTTACCTCCAAAATTTATTTGACATTTTTATGCAACAAGTGTAATATCGAAATGTAACAAGTGTAGCATCAAGATGTGACAAGTGTAACATTTCGGTTTTCTTTAGTCAATGGATTTAAGAAAATGGTACAAAGGGGGGAGGAATGTAACATCGTGGATAATGCTGAAAAAAACAGTTATGTAAAAAAGCAGATTACCAATGCTTTACTTACATTATTAAAAGATAAAGAATTGAAGGATATTTCTATAAGTGAAATCACTACTGCTGCTCAGGTTAGCCGCATTTCTTTTTATCGCAATTATGATGATAAAGAGACTATAATCAAAGAGTATATGTCTTTTACATTAAATGAATGGAATAAAAACCACCCAAAAATGAGCGAACATACCGAGGACGATATTCTTGGGGATATATTTGCCTATATTACGGAATATAAAGATTTTTATTTGGTGTTAAGAAATAGGGGAATTTTCTATTTTCTTAAAGATATTATTATGGTTGCTTTAGGACCAAAGGCAGAGTATCCAAACTTTGGTGCGTACACTGCTGCTTTTATTGCCAATGGCATTTATGGGTGGATTGAAGAATGGTTTTTAAGGGGAATGCAGGAATCAGGTGAAGAAATGACAAAGCTATTGAAAAGTAGAAATCTGTAAAAAAATTTTGGTGTTGTATTCCAAGAATACACCTACAAAGAATGTTATTCAGAATCATTTCATATAGAGGATGCTGGTTATGAGTTATATATAATTATTTTGCAGAAGTGAATTGAATGATTTAAAAACTAAATGGGAGATTACTGTATCTACGCATTTAAAAAGATTAGCATTAATGTATGATTTAAAAGTTAATTATAAAGATATAGTGACTGAATAATATTGGAAAAAGATCACATGTCACTGATACGGTAAACCATATCGTAAGTGAGTGATATATTTACTGAAATTGAATGTTAGAGTGTGAGCAGAGATTCAACTAAAATGCACTATGAACCCACGAAAATCTAATTTGGATTCTTGTGGGTTCTTTCTTTAAAATATATTAAAGAAAGAAAAGTATAAAATCTACACTTGCTTTTCAGATAATTGTTTATATGTATTAAGTTTAAATTGTACATTTTTGTCGTAGTCAATTTAAAATAGCAAGTATATATACAATTTAAAACATAAAGTAAATATAATATATCTGATAATCTTGACGATCTAGTTTTGACCAGAAAGTAAATTTTCCCTATTTTTTAACCAATTTTAAAATCTTTTCTCACCAATTCAATAAACAATGACATTGCAGGGCTAATCCACTTATTTTTGTGATAAGCATAAATTGCTGTGATTTTAGCATCTAAACAGCCTATCTTTATTTCTTTTAACTTTCCATTATTAAGTTCTTCTTCTACTGTAAAACGTGGTAAAAATGAAATTCCAAGATTACTTGCAACGCATTTTTTTATCGCTTCTATGCTTCCAAGTTCGATTGTATTATTTAAAAATATATTTTTATCAAAAAAATAGCTTTCAAGGATTTTTCGGTAAATGGATTCAACTTCATTAATGATAAGGCTTGTATTTATTTTCTGATTAGGCTTACAAAGATCTAAATTTTCTTGTTCAAATTGAGGCGAACATACTAAAGTTACACCAAAATCAGAAAGTTTAACAGCATTCAAGCTTTTATTTTCACTTCCAACATTATACATTAAACCAAGGTCTGCTTCACCACTGGCTAACATATTTTTTATGTCATAGCAATTGAGCGAAACCATAGAAAGTTTTACATTAGGAGCTTTTTCTTTAAACATATATAATACATTTTGCAATTTATAAGACATTAAAGATTCTGCAACGGCAATTTTTAATTCTCCTGTAATGTTATCTCCACATTTACCAATGCTTTCGATTTTTTTTACTGTATTAAGCAATTCATCAGCGTATGGTATTAATTCTTTTCCTAAAGGAGTTAGTACCATATTACGTCCGATTTTTTCGAACAATTTGATTGAGAGTTCCTGCTCTAGCTGTTGAATTTGTGACGTAACAGTAGATTGAGTATACCCCAACTTCATTGCTGCATTTGAAAAATTACCTTCTTCTATAATACTTTTAAATGTTTTGAAATGTCTAATATCCATTAATTTCACTCCAATCTTCATGTTATCTTAATAATATATTTAAAAAATCGAATTGTCAATTCGATTATATCAATTTTACAAATACATAATCCTCTGATAATATAAAGTCATAGAGCAGCTGCATATGATTTAAGTAAGTTTTATAAATACTATTAAATCATTGATATGAATAAAATCTTATATCAAAATTTGTTAAAAAATAACAAATAAAGTTTTCATTATGGGAGGAATAAGTTATGAAAGATGTAGTAATAGTTAGTGCAGTAAGAACTGCAATAGGAGCTTATGGCAAGACTTTGAAAGATGTACCAGCAGTTGAATTAGGTGCAATAGTAATAAAAGAGGCTGTTAAGAGAGCAAATATTAAGCCAGGAGAAATTGACGAAGTTATCTTTGGAAATGTTCTTCAAGCAGGCCTAGGACAAAATCCAGCAAGACAAGCTGCTGTGAAAGCTGGATTACCTGTAGAAATACCTGCATTTACAATTAATAAGGTTTGCGGTTCAGGCTTAAGATCTATAAGTTTAGCAGCTCAAATTATAAAAGCTGGTGATGCGGATGCTATTATAGTAGGTGGTATGGAAAACATGTCTAGTGCACCATTTTTACTTGAGAATGCAAGATGGGGACAAAGAATGGGACATGGCGAATTTGTTGATGAAATGATAAAAGATGGTCTATGGGATGCATTTAATGACTATCATATGGGGGTAACTGCAGAAAACGTAGCTGAGAAATGGAATATATCAAGACAAGAACAAGATGAATTTTCACTTTTATCACAACAAAAAGCTGAGAGAGCCATCAAGAATGGACAATTTAAAGATGAAATAGTTCCTGTAATAATTAAAACAAAAAAAGGTGACATAATATTTGACCAAGATGAATTTCCTAGGTTTGGTAATACCATAGAAGCATTAAAAAAACTTAAGCCTATTTTTAAAGAAAATGGTACAGTGACAGCAGGAAATGCATCTGGATTGAATGATGGAGCTGCAGCATTAGTAATTATGAGTGCAGACAAAGCTAAAGCTTTAGGAATAAAACCACTTGCTAAAATAACTTCTTATGGATCAGCAGGATTAGATCCAGCAATAATGGGATATGGTGCATTTTATGCAACAAAAGCTGCTTTGGATAAAATCAATTTAAAAGCTGAGGATTTAGATTTAATCGAAGCAAATGAAGCTTATGCATCACAAAGTATAGCAATAACTAGAGATTTAAATTTAGATATGAACAAAGTTAATGTTAATGGTGGAGCTATAGCCCTTGGACATCCTATTGGTGCATCAGGAGCACGTATTTTAGTAACCTTGCTACATGCTATGGAAAAAAGAGACGCAAAGAAAGGTCTTGCAACATTATGTATTGGTGGAGGTCAAGGTACTGCCTTAATAGTTGAAAGAGAATAATTAATTATATGATTGAACCTAAGAAAGGAGGGAGAAAATGACTTTATTAGCAGATAAAATAAAAAATCAAGCATTAAATTTTGGATATGAAAAATGTGGAATCATTAAAATATCTGATATAGATGGATATAAAGAAAAGCTTGACGAACGAATTGAGCATATTCCAGAAGCTAAAGGTTTTTATCAAAGTCAATATCGTTTTACGAATTTGCAAGATGCTTATCCTTGGGCAAAATCAATTGTAATATGTGTGAGAGAATATGGCAAATATTATATTCCAGAACATTTAAAAGGTATGATTGCTAAATATTATTTGGTTGATGGAAGAAAAGATGAGAATTCTAAAGATTTTCAAGATAGTTTAAAATTCGAAAAATATATGCAAGACTTGGGGTTTAGAGCGGAAACAGAAAGAGGCTTTGGTCTTGTACCATTACGTTTTGCTGCTATGAAAGCTGGTCTTGGAATAGTTAGGAAGAATAATTTTTTTTATACTGAAAGTGGATCATCAGTGTATTTGGAGGCATGGCTTATTGATAAGGAATTAGAATCTATAGAAATACCAAATGTAAGACCTTGTTCTGATAAGTGTAATCTATGCATGAAAGCATGCCCTTCAGCTTCTTTATCAAAACCATATACAATGAATCCTATAGCATGTGTATCTTGTGTAACTACATTTATGGGAAGAGATATGGCTAACGAAAAATATAGAGAACAAATAGGAAACTGGGTTTATGGCTGTGATGTCTGCCAAGACGTTTGCCCGATGAATAAAAACAGTTGGAAGGCAACAGAAGAGTTTCCTAATTTACAAGAATTAAGTGAATATATATCCTTAGAAAAAATTCTCAAAATGGATTATTCCTTTTTAGAAGAAGTGATGCAGCCTAAGTTTTGGTATATAGATAAATCAAGTGTTTGGAAATGGAAAGTTAATGCTATTAATGTAATGGTAAATAACTATAAGGAGCAATATAGAGAACATATACTGTATGCTTGTAACGATAGTAATTCAAAGGTACGAGAAATGGCTGAGTGGGCTATTAAAAAATTGAATCTACAATAAGTGAGGTTTTTACTAAAATTGCATTATAAAAGTATAGCTAAGTAAGGTTATTTTCACCTTGCATATATACGACCATCTGTAATTAGCTTAAATAACTATTTACGGGTGGTTATGTTTTTTATAGAATTAAATTTTCAAAAGCATTACTAGTGAGTATTTTTTATAAATTTATCAAAGTAGTATGTGTGAATCTTTGACAACTATATCATTTGTTGATATATTATATTTAATGATATATCAATAAATGATATATAAAAAGTATGAAGGAGAATTTTATGCCAAGAAAAGATTCTATTGATATTGGTGAATTAACAGATTCTGCTTTTTATATTTTATCTAGTGTTATTAAGGAGAAGCATGGATATCTAATTATGAAAACTATTGAGAAGTTTACTAATAATGAAGTTACTATTGGTCCCGCATCGCTTTATACAACACTGAAAAAGCTTTTAGCAGCAGATTTAGTAGAGTTAAATTGTGACACAGATGAAAATAAAAAAGTATATAAAATAACAGATAAAGGGCGAGAGATGCTCAAAAAAGAGATTGAACGTAAAAAGCAGATGGTTAAATTTGCTGAAAATTTCTTAGATTAGTAAATGGGAGAGGGTATTGATGAAAAGTAAATATGTAATGATTGGTGGACTTGCCTTTGATGAAGAAAGTGATATGGAGAAACTAAAAAATTATGCAAGCCAAGGTTGGATATTAGAAAGAATAGTAGGAGGATTTTTCTATAAGTTAAGAAAAGATAAGCCTCAAAATATAGTGTATAGCTTAGATTATCAAACGGAGGCTGAAGAGGAATACTTTACCATATTTAAAGAAGCAGGATGGGAACTAGTTCTTTCACTCGGGGACCAAATTCACATTTTTTCAGCTCAAGCAGGCACTAAACCTATTTATAGTGATTGTGAATCAGAAATAGACAAATATACATGTGTGAGGAATAAAACAAGAAGGGGAACAATCTATTCTTTAATAATAGCTATAGTATTAATAGGTTTGTTATTGGTTTCTACAATTATTATAAAGCCTATATTTCTGATTATCTTAATATTAATAGTAATTGACACTTTTATATTTGCCTTCAATTTTATGCCTTATTTAGCATATAATTCTAGAATTAAGATAATAAAAAGAACTGGTAGATGTAAAAGCGGAGCAGTAGATGACAAAATTATATGGAAACTATATGCCTTTGTAGGTGTTGTGTGTTTTGTAGCAGGAATTTTAGATTTAATTGACAAGAAATATTTTGGAGTACTTTTTATAATTTTAGGTACTTTTTATATTGCCATGAGTTCGGTTTACTATAAGCAACAAAAAAAGCCTTTATAAATCAGAAGATAATCTTAGAGATATAGTTTAGTTTGTAGTTAAAGAGTTAAAAATGTTAGAATAAAAATTAAAGCTAAGATGTATTTCCTAGTTTTAATAAAAAATAAAGTTGAAAAAGAGGTATAAATTAATGATAAAACCAATTGTAAAAGATATATTGTTTCTAGGACAAAAATCAGAACAGGCAACTAAAAATGATATAGCAGTAATTGATGATTTAATAGATACATTAAGAGCAAACTTAGATAATTGTGTTGGATTGGCTGGGAATATGATTGGAGTAAAAAAGCGTATATTGGTGTTTGCTGTAGGCACCCTTATTGTTCCTATGGTAAATCCAGTTATATTAAAGAAAGAAAAACTTTATGAAACAGAAGAGAGTTGTTTATCCTTAAGTGGGTTTAGAAAAACAAATAGATATGAAATGATAGAGGTGGAGTATCTTGATAGAAGCTTTAAGAAGCAAAAACAAGTGTTCACTGGATTTACAGCACAAATAATTCAACATGAGATGGATCATTTTGATGGGATAATAATTTAATTGAATATTTAAAACAGTGCCTACAATAAGAAATATTTTCAAAGACAAAATACTTGACTTTGTTAAAGTAGTTCAAGGATAAAGTTCTCATGTAGAGAACATTAAAGTTAGTAAAAAACTATATAGAAATGATTTTTACCTTTCATGTAAATGTGTAGGAGTATTAAAATACTATTGGAGATAGGATTTAATTATTATATGAAATACAGTTTATGTATACATTATTTATGAATAAAGACTAAATCAACTCATTTTGAAAGGGGGAAATATTATGAGTATTTCTTTTAGATATTATGTAGATGATGATTTTTTAAAGTTAGAAGAACTTGTTTTGAAAAGTTATGAATGGGGGAAGCCAGCATGGGGATTTAGTCGCCATGAGTTTTGCCGTGGAGTTCATAGTGCGTGGGCAAATGTAAAAGATAATTGGAGGCATATTGTTGGAGTATGGGAAGAAGATAACAAGGTTGTTTCAGCAGTTATATGTGAAGGGGTGTGGCATGGTGATGCATTTTTCCTTTTTGATTCTTTAGAACGACAAAGAGACAGTGAACTACTTAAAAGTATGTTTCATCATGCAGAAACACATCTATCTTGTTTTACAAAAGACTATAAAGATAAAACTAGATATTTACACTTAGTGATTCCACCAGAGTATGATATGGTGAAAAAGATGGCAAAAGAAAGAGGATATCAGGTAACACAAAATGCAGAACGATCACTGATACTTCCATTTTCAGAAAAGAAATTTGCTGTAGTTCTTCCTGAAGGATATACTATAGCTGATGGAAATCAAACAGAAGACTTTTGGCTTTCTAATACCCATATGTTTTCATTTAATTATACACTTCCAACCTCAGAAACTGGTGAAAAGGGATTTCATGATTTAAGAAAAATGCCAGGATATAAACCTGAACTTGACTTGTGTATGTTAGATGAGGAAGGAAAACCAGTAGGAATAGCTATCATCTGGTACAATGAAAGAATGCCTTATTGTGAATTAGAGCCACTTGGAGTTACATGGTGGAGCAGAAGAAAAGGAATCGCTACAGCATTAATATATGAAGCAGCTAATCGTATTATGGACAAGGCACCACAATGTAAAGGAATGCTTGGAGGAGATCAGCAATTTTATTGGGACTTAGGTTTCAAAGTTGAAGCCATTCATGAAATTTGGGATTGGAGCAAAGAGTTTTAAATAAGCATTTATAGAAAAATATCAGTAGCCAATTATATTGAAAAAATATATTATAGTAAACAAAATAAAGAGATTTTATATTTACTATAAAATAAGGCAGGAGAAATATCTCCTGCTTTATACTTAAATGGATTGATAAAATCCATTTTTTACTTCTCTTGTAAAACCATAATCTATAATTACAGGTCGTCCATTAATCAATCCCCAACTGCTTGTTCTATCTAAATCACCAAACAATAAATTATATTTTTTAATAGCATTCTTTATTCCAGCCAAGTTAAGCAATTCTAATTTATTTTTAACATTGTAATAATTCCATACATAAGAAATACTATATAGTTTATCTGCTTTTTGCATTATTATTAGCTTAAAATCATTTGAAACTTGTATGACTTTTGCAAATAAGTTAGAATGATCATTTAATGAAATTTCACATTCTGAAAGGTTTTGTGCAATTCCTGCTGTATTCCTTGCCACTTTAATTACATATCCATTCCCTAAATCAAAAACACTTCTACCAGTACCTGATCCAATGTATCTATAATATCCTCGTTGTATATTAAACATAATTTGATTAAATGAAAAGGCCATTTAAAAACACCTGCTTTATAATAATCTCTTTATAATCATTAGTAAAAACTCTTTATATATTATTCTATTCACAACAGATTGGTTCATAACTAGGTCATTATTACACAGTTATGTTTTTTATGTTGGAGCTTAAGGCTTCATTATTAAATATATTTTAAACATTCACGTTACGTAACTGTCAACACAAAATTTTTAACTAAATCTAAAACTATTTCAACTAATATGTGTAGTGATGATAAATCTACGTAAAAAAAGACTTACACATTAGCTAAAGTGTAAGTCTTTTCTATTTTACCACTCATTAAATTCATCTGTATTTTGTTGTTGTAATAATAAATCTTCAGAACTACATAGGTTATCTGTTAATGCATTGTTTCTTAATACTAAATATAGTTCAGCATTTGTAGCATTCTCATAAGGCATTACAAATAATACACCTACGCCTAAAGCCAATGCTCCTAATAGATACCAGCCTATAAATGATAAATCTAACACAAAGATTTCAAATTTATGACCTCTTGTCATCTCATTGCTTAGTTTAATGGCGTCCATAACTCCTATATTAGGATTATCTGCAAGTATATATGGGACCATTCTGTATGCATAAGATTTGATTATACCAGGTATTATTAATAACAAAGTCCAAAGGAAAATAAAGACTTTTGTTACAAACATTGTTTTTACTATTCCAATATAGTTTCCTTCTTTAAAAGCAAAACTAAAACACTTTTTATTATTTTTACGTTGAGCTGATTGAATAAAATAACGTCTTCCACCTACTTCTAAATTATATCCGATAAAAATACGTAGAAAAATTAGTACTACAATACCAATTGATATAGTGAGCAAGATTAATGCCAGTCTCCAATCATCAAAATGATTATAAACATTTGAATCATTATGGTGATAAGCACTTCCGCCTCCGCTACTACCTCCACCTGCTAATGCAATGACGATGCTAACACCAAATGCACACCAATAAATTTCCCTTAAAATAGACTTAGCTCTGTCCTTTAATTCTTTTCTAGACCACATAATATATATCCCCCGTTAATTAATTTATTTAAATCACTTTTGAAGATCTCTAAGTGAAGATGAACTTAGATAGGTATTACCTGAAATTTAGTTTAACTTGTCCAATCAACTTAAGTGATTAATATAAAAAGATTATATGGTATATAATAACTTATAACAAGTTATAAAAATACATGTATTAATCTATGTTAGATAATTATGGGCTATGGTTACATAGAATCTGTAGATTGCATTCATTTTCTTCAGTTTCCTCCTAATTTCATAGAGGTATTAATTTGCAGGAAAAATACAATTTTGTTTTGCAAATTGCAAATTATACTCTGTGTTTTTGCTTAAGAAGACAATTCTAAATATAGAATTGTAGTATAAATTAGGTAAATATGGTATCATTAATAATTATATGACACAGTCTGTTAAAAACTATTTTAAATTGAAGTATGAATAATGATGGAGATAGTATTATGGATAGAAAAAGAGTTTATGGAACATTTTATAATTTTTAACGATCAAATTATTAAATAAGGCATCTTTAAAAAATAAGTAAGTCCATAAGCTAGTCTATTTTCCGTTATACTGCGTCAACAGAACCCTTAGATAGCTCTGCTATCTGCGGAACCTGTTTCCTTGTCTAACTAAAAGTATCAGTCGCATATTTGGACTTGTTATTTATTTTCAGATGCCTAAATACAAGAAGCTTATACAAAAGGAGAAGTAAAATGGAATTAGTAAAATTATCTGATAGAATTTTTTATTTGCCACCAGAAGAGGTAAATGATAGACCTGTTTTGGGGTATGTTAATGGTGATAGATATTCACTAGCCATTGATGGGGGTAATTCAGACAAGCATGTAGAGAAGTTTTATGAAGAACTAAAAAAAGCTAATTTAAGATTGCCGGATTATACTGTAATTACTCATTGGCATTGGGATCATACCTTTGGAATGCACGCAGTATTAGGAAAAACAATTGCAGGTAAACCAACAAATAATAAATTGAAGGAAGTTATGACTTGGAAGTGGTCTGATGAAGATATGCAAAACAGACTTAATACAGGTGAAGACATTGAAATGTGTGATAGATGTATTAAAGTTGAGTATCCAGATAGAGAGGAAATCAAGGTTACTACTGCTGATATAGAGCTTAATGGAAGTTTGAAAATTGATTTAGGTGGAGTCAGTTGTGTAATAACTGAATTTGTAGCTCCTCATTCTGAAGATTCAGTGCTAGTTTATGTACCAGAAGAAAAAACAGTATTTGTTGGGGATGCTGGTTGTGAAGATTTCTATTATAACAATGGTAAATATGATAAAGATAAGCTAGAAGCTTTTATAGAGTCTTTAAAAGAAATAGATTTTGATACTTACGTTTGGGGACATGATGTACCTGAAGCTAAAGAAAGTGTAATATCATATTTTGTTGAAGCATTAGAAGAACTTAAATAGATTAAAATTACTTAGATTTTGAGGTTATTGATATGTATGATGAAGAACAATATATAGAATATGTAAAGGAATATTTAACTACTCACAATGGAGCCGTACCTCCTCACCCATTAATGGCATTTAGATCTAAAATTCAGCACACTCTTCGTGTGCTAGGTTGGGCTAAAAGACTGACTGAGGGAAGGGAAGATGTAGACAAGAAGGTTTTATATACAGCAGCAATTTTTCATGATATAGGATATTCTGAAAAGAAGGAGTTCCATGCTGAACAAGGAGCAAAAATATTTTACGAATATGGCATGAAAATGAACATGAATTTATCTTTTATTGAACGGGTAAGAAACTTAATTTATCTTCATTCTTCAAAAGAATTATTAAAGGAAAAGAATATACCTATAGAACTTATACTTCTTATGGAAGCTGATTTATTAGATGAAGAAGGGGTATTAAGAATGGTTTGGTATACTTTAGATAAGGGTATTAACGGAGCAGATAGTTATGAGGATGTCTATAATCATATTGTCATGGGTAATAATAAGCGTTTAGTCAATCCAATGGTAACTGAAAAAGCAAGGTATTACTGGGATGAAAAACAAAAACTTGTTGAGTTATTTACCAAACAACTTGAGGATGATATAAATGTTAGAACATAGAACTTATGATTAATTGAAATGTTAACAACTATGATTTAATAAATAATTAGTTATTAACATTAAGAAGTATTCTAAGCAGAAATTTAAAGCATTAATGATAAATTGGGGGAAAGGTTAATGATAAAAACAGTATGTAGAGTTGAGGAAGTAATAGATTTTGTATGGGAATTAAGTCAGAATAATTTGTATGCAAGTTATCCAAGAATACAGTCAAGGGAAAAAACTAAGGAAACCGTGAAAAAAGCTATTAACGCAGATAATGATAATGTAGTAGCCTGTTATCATGAAAATGTTTTATGTGGAGTTTGTATTTATTTTTGGAAATGTGATGAAAAATATGCACAAACAACACTATTTTTAATAAAAGAGGACTATGACAAAACTGCAGAAGAATTGATTGTATATATAAGTGAACATTTGCCTGGATATGAATTATATATAGGTGTACCTTTTGATAATGAAAATGCTAATAAATATTTCAAGAAAAAGAATATTGAATGTATTGAATCTAGTATTGTTACTAAGTTACATGATTTTAAGCTGCAATATATAGAGCCAAGACATGAATTTATAGAAAAAATTACTGAAAATAATTTTAAAGAATATGCTATATTTCATGATAAACATGCTATTGCTTTGGGAATGTATTATAACAGTAAAAATCTAAAAAAGGATATTGAGCAATTTCGAGTATTTGCCTTTAAGAAGGATGGAGCAATTTATGCAAGTATTTTCGTCAAAGCAGCAAAGGATATGTCTGAAGTTGTTGGTTTATTTATTGATGGAGAATATAAAAATAAGGGTATAGAAAGTATCATAATTGATGAAATGCTGATGCAGCTATACAATGAATTTGGTACAATAAATGAAATTATATATTTTGTTGATGAAGACTGTACTGATGAATTAAATTCAGTTTTGACTGCAGGTTTTGAAATCGAAGATAAATATAGATGTTATAAGTGTAAACTTTAGTTAGTTAAGTTCATAAAAGTATATCAAGGATGCTTGATATACTTTTTATGCTTGAAGAGGAGAGTTAAATATGAAGTTACTGTTATCATCAAAGGCATTTGGCAATTCAGTTATAACCGGAAAAATATTAGAGGAACTAAAGATGGATGTGCAAAAGATAAGGGTTCTTTTTATACCTACAGCCTTAAGTGGAACTTACCCACCTGATAAATATGTGAATGAACTGCTTATTTCTGGCTTGAATAAAGACAATATTATTATTTTTGATGAAAAAAATCCTAAAGAATATTGCAATTTAAATATTGATATTATTTATGTGTGTGGTGGTAATACTTTTACATTAGTGAAATTGATAAAAGAATGTGGTTTTGCAGTAGAAATATTAGAATATTTAAGAAAAGATGTGGTATATATTGGAAGAAGTGCTGGAACACATCTTGCTACAAAAAATATAGAACATGTATTATCGTTTGATGAGAATGAAATAGGGTTAGAAAACTATGATGCTATAGGTTTGTTCGATGGTATTATATTTTGTCACTATAATGAATCCAGAGAAAAGTATTATTATGAAGCAATAAAAAATCCAAAGTTCAATGTCTATAAAATTACTGATGAAGAAATGATTGTTTATGATAATGGACATATTTCTATTTTGTAAGTATTGGGAGTTACTTTACAATAATGTTGAGAATATATTAATTTTAAATTAGAGTTAAAATAACTTGGATTTTTTGAAAATAGAATGAGAACAAAATACTTTTGGGTACAACTTTACAAGGAATTTACAGCATATATTATAGGATTTTTGGTTATAAAATAATAATGAGGTTTTTAGAGTCATTGTTTATACCAGAGAAACAATATATTTAAGTAAATGAGGATGGTGAAGGAATGAAGAAGGTATTTGATAAGAATTTGAAGTTTGTATCTATAGCTATAATGTCTATAGTAACTACTTCTTTAGTATTAACTTTTAAACAGAAGAGTATTGAAGCTAAAACAACCCTTGCAGCTGAAAATAATAGTATAATGCAAAGTGGCAATAATGACATTATCCCAAAGCCAAGAAGTTTTCAAAAGGGTAATGGAAAGTTTGTGCTTAAGAAGGATGCATCAATTTATGTGAAAGGAAATACTGATGAAGAAACAGAGGAAATTAGTAAGATTGCAGAATTTATAAAAGAAAAATTTAAGGGGTCAACAGGTTTTGAATTAAATATTATTAAATCAGATAATCCACCTGCTGGTAGCATTTATCTAACTACTGTAGGTTCAGATCAAAGCTTAGGTAATGAGGGCTATAAAATAGAGACTACTGGGGATATTGTTAAGGTTATTGCATATAAACCAGAGGGAATTTCAAGAGCACTTCAATCATTAAGGCAGTTACTACCAGCAGCTATAGAAAGCAAAAATGTAGTTACAAATGTTGAATGGAGTATTCCGGTTTCAACAATAAATGATAAGCCTGAATATGCTTATAGAGGACTCATGCTTGATGTTGCAAGACACTTTTTTACTGTTGATGAGGTTAAACGTCAGATAGACCATGCAGCTTTGTATAAAATAAATAGTGTTCATTTGCACCTTAGCGATGATCAAGGGTGGCGTTTAGAAATAAAGAAATGGCCTGATTTAACTACCATAGGTGGAAGTACAGAAGTAGGTGGTGGCCCTGGAGGATATTATACACAGGAACAATTTAAAGATTTGGTTAAATATGCAGCAGAACGATATGTAGAGATAATTCCTGAGTTTGATATGCCAGGACATAGCAATGCCGCTTTAGCTTCTTATGGATTTTTGAATCCTGATGGCAAGAAAAAGCCTCTATATACAGATATAAAAGTAGGTTTTAGTTCTTTTATGACTCATGATGAAAAGACCTATCAATTTATTGAGGATGTAATTAAAGAAGTTGCAGAGATATCTCCATCAAAATATATTCACATAGGAGGAGATGAGGCAGAAAATACAAAAAAAGAGGATTATGATTATTTTGTAGGCAGAGTATCTGAAATAGTTAAAAAGCATGGAAAAACTCCAATAGGTTGGGATCCTATTGATACATCTCCTAAAATAGATTTAACTACAGTACTACAAAATTGGAAGGATTCAAATCAAGCAGCAAGAGAAAAAGGTATGAACATTATTGTATCTATAGCAAAAAAGGCCTATTTGGACATGAAATATAATGAGAAAACACCTTATGGGTTGGATTGGGCTGGATATATTCCTGTGGAAACAGCATACAAGTGGGATCTTACAGATTATGCTCCCCAAAAGTTAGTTTTAGGAATAGAAGCACCACTATGGACAGAGACAATCTCTGATACAAAAGCTATGGATTATATGATATATCCAAGATTATTAGGATATGCTGAAATAGGATGGACTCCTAAAGAACAACGAGATTGGAATGAATATAGAGCACGATTAGAAAAGCAAGGGTTAAGATTTAAAACATTAGGAATAAATTACTATGATGACAGCAGTGTATGGCTAAGAAGATAGGGAGTAAAATATATGAACAGCTATTATAGATAGATTATAATAGCTGTTATCTTTTTATCAAGATACTGTAATTTGCATTATTATATGGTAAGATAAAAATATAAATAGTTACATAAGGCATCTTCAAAAAATAAATAAGTGCATATGCGACGGATATTTGGACTTGTTATTTATTTTCAGATGCATAAGCAATATTATTAGGAGAATTAAATATGAATTATAAAATAGATTTACATACCCATACTATGTTTTCAGACGGAGGATCTACTCCAGAAGAATTAATAAATACAGCTGTTAAGCAAAATGTTAAAGCTATAGCTCTTACAGATCATGATAATATAGAAGGAATAGAAGAGACTGCTATGCTAGCTAAGGCTAATAATATAGATTTTTTGCCTGGTATTGAAATAAGTGCTAGATATAAGGATGATAGAGTAGTACATATTCTAGGACTTGGAATTAATCATAATAATGAAGAGTTTTTATATGTATACAATAAGATGAAGCAAGCAAGACACCAGCGTGTAAATCTTATTTTATCAAGCATAAAGGAAAAAGGAATAAGTATTGATATAGAGGAATTAAGAGAAAAAGAATTAGGATCATATTTAGGAAGACATGATATATTTAGATATTTTATGAGAAAAAAATTATGCAAAACACCTCAAGAGGTTTGGGATAAATACTTGGATATAGTTCCTTATAGTGAAGATGAACTAATTGATGTGAAAGATGCCATTAGAATCATAAACAGTGCTGGAGGAGTATCTTTCTTAGCTCATTATAATAAACCAATAGGATTGGGTGGATTAAGTGCTGAAGGTATGGAAGAAGAGATAGAGTATCTTATTAGCCTAGGATTGGATGGAGTTGAAAGATATTATCCTTCATTCAGCGAATCTGATTACAAATTTCTAGATTATCTAATTGAGAAATATAATTTGATGATTTCTGGTGGAACAGACTATCATGGTAAAAATAGACCAGACATAGAGCTTGGAAGTGGAAAAGATAATAATTTGTTTATTCCATATGAGGTCTATACAAAAATTTTAGAAAAACGATAATAAGGATTGTAGATCAAAAGTTTATTATTAAATATTTTAAGTTAGGTGGTACCAATGAAGAAAAAAACATTGTTAGGCATATTATCAATATTAATTGTTGTAATATCTCTATTTATAGTAAAGCAATCTGTAGGATTGCATAAAGAAGTTAAAAATTTTAAAATCCCTACTAAGGAAACCAGACATTTAGGTGAAATGAGTACTTATAAATGGATTACAGTAAAAAAAATATCTAAAAAGCATAATGTAAGCACAGAAGAGATATTTAAGGCACTTGAAATTAAGCCTCATCCAGGTGATGAAAATATGGATATTAGAGACTTGGGGAGAAAATATAACAAATCTTTGGATGAAATGAAAAAGAATTTATCTAAGATTATTGGAACAGAAGGTAAAAGAAAATGACCCAAGTATTGATGGAATATTTTAAAGAGTATAATATTTGGTTTCTAGGTATATTACTTTTGGTGCAGAGTACAGGAATTCCAACAGGAGGAACTCTGCTAGTTATTGCTTCAGGTGCTTTTTCATATGCAGGCGAGTTTAATATATTTATTTTGTTCATTGAAGTTTGGATTTTGATATCTTTTGGAGATTGGGGATCTTATATGATATGGAAGTTTATTGGTCATAGAGTATTAAATAAATTTCCTAAGGTAAAAAGATATATGGAGCCTAAAATCTTAAAATCTCATAAGTATTTAGAACAACATGGTAGAGGTGCAGTTTTCTTGACTCGATTTTTGATTTCACCTATGGGACCATTTGTAAATGCTGCAGCTGGTATTGCGGATTATAAAATGTCTTACTTTATTTTATTTGCAATTTTAGGTGAGTTTTTATGGAGTTTCATATATTTAGGACTTGGGTATTGGTTTGGAGACTCATGGGAGAGTATTGTTCCTATAATAACGCAGGTGAGTGAAATATTAGCAGGTTTGATTATCTTGGGAATCATTATACATCTATTTATTAAAACACTTAAGAAAAAGTAAAAACACTTGGAAGTGTGATTTTCACTATAAATATTTAACTATTTATATATATTTAAGTTTATATATTTAAATAGTTTTTAGGGTTAATATCATAGAAACGGTATTTCACATGAAGAATGTGTAGTGGGATATTTAGAAAAAGGGTATAGTGGTAAAGTAAAGGTGAATATAAATAAGGTAAATAATGATGGTAAGTTAGATTTAGTAGTTAATTAAATACAAAAACAAAAAAGCAGCTTTTTAGCTGTTTTTTGTTTGAAAACTTTTTGTGCCAACAACAAAATAAATTATAATAATAAAAAACTGCCCACAAAAAGGAAAAAAGAAATAGAATGAGGGGGATAGAATGAATTAAAAGTATAAGCAGACAAGATTAAGCTTGTCTGCTTATATAGGAAATCTTTATTCCTGTAATTTTAACTTTATAAATTCTGTTCAAAAAGAACCTTTAAATTTCTAGGTATTGCAGAAAGGTAGTTTTTCATGTTTAATTCCATTATTTTTTCCTTTAGATCTTCACTAAATTCATCAAAAGGTACTGAATTTAATAAACTTAAAGTTTCTTCTTCTGTAAATTCTACTGTGTCTTTTGAATTGATAACATTATTTCTATTGTGTGGGCATACAATTTGGCATTTTACGCAACCATATATAGCATTATGAGCTGATTTATCTATCCATTCTGGAAAATCATCAGTGCCACATTCGTTGATACCTGTGAGACAGCGCTCATTATTTATTAAATATCTATCTTTTAAAATTGCTTTAGTCGGGCAATTTTGAAGACACAAAGTGCAAGTTTTACAAGTGTTCATTTCAGTAATCTCAAATAAGTCCTTTTTATCACAAGGGATATCTGAATAAAGAGTTACTAGTTGATAAAAGCTTCCTATCCCATCAACATAAGTTATATTGTTTCTGCCATATTTACTTAAACCACTTTTACAAGCTAAGATTTTACGGGGAAGTCTAGGGGCAAAGCTTATATGATATCCATGAGGAGTTAATAAATCACCTAAGTATTTTTCAACACGTTCATGAGCAGAATCATAATCATAATAGGTAGGAGGAAGGTATGTAGAAACTTTTTTCCCGTTATTAATAAAAGTTAAGTTAAATAATTTACTAGGAGCAGCCACTATAATTATAGAATTAATTTTAAAGTCTGTTTCAGGTAGAGTGAAATCGTATATATTTTCTACTATAAAGTTTTGAAAACCATTCAGCCACCCAGTATCTTTAATATTTTTAACTTCAGTTATAATCTCAGGCAATTGTTCTACAGAAATGATTTCAGCTCTATCACTCATATTAAGTACTTTTTCTTTAATTAAGTTAATCATCTAAAACACCCATCCTTTTAAATTATAAATATATTTCTATATAAAGTGCATTTATTTACCACTATATATTTATAATACCATAAAATTACGGATGAAAGCATAATTTTGTATAAATATGTAAACAACTAACATACAATAGCATAAGCCAATGATATTCAAGGTATCATTGGCTTATGCTATATAGTTTATTACTTTCTTGAATTATAAATGTCATATAATTAATGGCATCTTTTCGCCTACTGATAAATGACTTATAGCAAGAATTATTATCATCTTTACGCAATCGCATAGCTTCATTAATAATTTTATGCCATCTTTCAGGAAGGGTTCTTAGAGCATATTCTCCAGCACCAATTTTGGAAACTATATCTTTTTCATTAATAGTATAATAAATACGGGAAACACTTAAAACTCCCCATTCAATTTCCTCCAAACTAAAAATAGAATTTAAGTATGGCCTTGATAGAAACTTTTTGTAGCTATTAACACGATTGAACCAATAACTATTGATGTTGTCTATCATATTTTTTAATAAGATGTACCAATCTATTGTAATGTTATAAGTAGATATTTCTTTGCCTTTAACTGTTATACCATAACTTTGTAATTGATATGCATCGATTGAATTTCTATCAAACTCAATGAAACCTTTGAATTCACCTTCAATAAAGCAAGCACAAGTTTTTTCGTTATTAATATTGGACATAAGATTATCTTGGGTTATATAGAATCCCATTAAATCTATTTTTGGGAACACCTTCTTTATATTTGTATGAATTTCTTTCAATCCATTTAAATCATCTTCATTAATTTTTCTTTTTAGAATAGCTACAAAATCAATATCACTTGCTCCATATTTAAATGCTCCCAATGAAACAGAGCCATAAATATGATAGGATTCAAGTAGGTTAGGAAATTTATCATCGAAAAGATTAAAATATTGTTTTAATACTTCATCAACTTCTTTTGGAATAGTATTCATAATATTTTCTCCTTTTATATTGGTTTAATTTTTTATCCGATAGCTAGCATCCGTAACACTCCAACTTCTTTAAGTTGGAGATAAAGGCTGCACGCTCCTGGATAAGTTCAACTAAGATTCAGATGGGAATCAAACCCCACCTGAATCAAGTTTCACTTGATATCATAATAATATTAAAAATATCTTTAAACAATAACTATATATAAATATCAAAGTTACTTGAATATAATAAAATATTAACTTGAATTATATTCAAGTTAATATTTTATTACATAGAACTGGATTTTCAATAAATTCACCATATTTACGATAAGTTTACATACAAAAAATGATTCAACTAATACAGTGTGAATTCCATAATTTTCTTGAAGGATAAAATAGAAAAATGTCGAATTAAACTGAAATATAATATGCACAAAGGAGGAAAGAAGATTATCTAAAAACAAAAATATTTTTTGAGCAACATAAATATAGGGGAAAGTGTGTTACTTGAATCAATAATGCAGAATTTCAAAAGAGTACAAGGGGGATTTTTATGTTTGGTTACAAAAAGAAAATTTTAACATTTTTTTTAGCAGTAATATTATTTGTTGGGATATTAAGCCCAAAGGTATATGCTTCTAATACAAACTACTTATATTACAAAGATAAATTAAGAACAGTTGCAGCAGCAAATTTATTAAAAAACAAAAAGTTATCTACATCATATGTTGTAGTTTTAGATAATGGTATTCAGTTTGATTATTATAGTAGGAACTTACATAAATATGTAGCAGATGCTAAATACTTAAAAAAGTGGGATCCAAACCTTAAAAGATGGGATCCATATTTTTTAAATCCATGGACAAGCTACTCAAATAGCATTAATCATGGTACTGAAGTAGAGTGGGTAGTTGATGAGATATCAGATGAGACACGAGTAAATAGTTCAAAACCTAATGTTATGAGTATTCAATATAAAATTAACGATGCATCTGGACATGGTGATGTAAATTCATTAGTATATGCAATCAATGATGTTGTAAACTATTATGTTAAACAAAAACATTTAAACATAGCAGCTATTAATTATAGTTCAGGTATATCTTGGCGTAAAGGAACACCTATATCAATAATAAATAATGATAAGAAAAGGATTCAAGCTGCTATTAATAATGCAGTGAAGAATGGAATAACTGTTATCTGTTCAGTAGGTAATGATAATAAGCCAATATATTCTTATCCTGCACTTTCAGATAATGTAATAGCTGTAGGAGCTACCAATAGTAAAAATGGAAGGTTTTTAAAAAAGGTTAATAATGAAATATTGGGTTCTTGTTATGGAAAGCAAGTTGATATTGTAGCACCAGGACAAGATGTGCAAGTAAATGATACTAGAGAGGGAAGTGGAACATCATACTCTGCTCCTATGGTAGCTGCAACAGTTGGCATACTTAAGTCAATTAACCCTAAATTAAAACCAGCTCAAATTGAGAATATATTAAAATCAACAGCTACAGACCTTGGTGCAAAAGGAAAAGATAATTATTTTGGATATGGACTTCTTAACGTAGAAAAAGCAGTAAAATATGCTTTGACACATAAATAACAGTTTGTATTATTTTTTAAAGGAATTTAAAGCAGTGTAATGTAGATAATATTGAAATATTAGAATAGCAACGTTATTTTTAACAATAACGTTGCTATTTTATACTTAATAATAATATTAACCACACTTTTCAGTGATTTCTTTTATATTATTTTTGATAAACTCATAGGTATTATCTAAGAATCCCTCTATACTTTCTTTAGTGTTATATAAATACTTAATCTTATCAATGATAGTAATATCAGCAACAGTTTCATGATAGAATTGCTCATAAGCTCTATGTTTGTATGGAATCAAATCTGTTATAGTTGATTCATTTAATGTTGGATCTACTATAATTTCTTCTAAAAACCATAGTGGGTTTGGATAGTTATGATCAGCATCTTTAGAGTCTGTATGCATTGATTTCCATTTCTCGTAAACCATAAAGTGATCAATTTCATGTACAGCGCCTTTAAGAATTCTTTCATCAATTGTATTATAGTTAATCCAAAATTCTTTATTTACAATATCTCTTGGAAACACAGGATAGCATCCTAAATAGCATATTATCTCACTTTGGGAATCATCCCATTGAAGATTGAAAATATCAAGAAGGCTTGATAAAAGGGGAATACTTAGCTTGTCAAAAACTTTTTGTAGATATTTAACTCTGTCATCAATTTCTTTAGTATTAGCAAGAAGCCTTTCTTTTACTATATTCTCAACCTCGCTATATATCTGTTCTTTTGTCATACTATCGGTTATTCTACCCTTTAATTCAGGGAGTAGACCATAAACTCTGTCCTTAAAAGGTAAACTAGTGTTGTTTTCATTATCTGGTGCAAGAAGTTCGGTAATAAAATTAACATTATGAGATATATCAGATTTTTTTACGATTATTTTAGGGATAAACATAATTTTCACCTACCTTAAAAAAGTAAATAGTTTAGTATTATATTGGTTAAATTCATCTTCTATAACGATAAAAAACTTGACTTTTATCAAGTACTATTGAAAATAGTACTGAAATTGCATTAATAGCAGCTAATAGGATTCCAGAAGTAGTAAGCACATAATTATTTGTATACTTTATAAAAATAAATGCTATTGTAAATAAAATTATTTCTGGCAAGTAAGATATTATTAATCTTGAAATTCTATTTTTGCATAGAAATGATTCATTAAATTTTATAGATGAACCATAAGGAATTGTTTTTAGTTTGAATTCAAAAGTAGATAAAGGAAGTTCAATCAATGAAGGTCCCATAAAAATTGAGAATTCCTCTATAGCAAAATTGAAAAGTTTAGCTAAAAATAATCTAAAAATGTCTACGACAAGGCCTAGTGCTACAACCGTAAGATATATTAATAAATAGTTCATATTTCATTCCTCCAATTACAAATATTTAGACACGTAAATGCTTTTAAGTTTACTTTAAATATTGTTCTGGATTTAATGACATTTCTGTTATATCTGAAAAGAACAAGGAACAGTGATATCCATCAGCAACTGCATGATGAACCTGAATAGTTAATGGCATAATAATTTTATCGCC
This sequence comes from Clostridium sp. TW13, assembly GCF_024345225.1. Taxonomy (NCBI): domain Bacteria; kingdom Bacillati; phylum Bacillota; class Clostridia; order Eubacteriales; family Clostridiaceae; genus Inconstantimicrobium; species Inconstantimicrobium mannanitabidum. The sequence continues at coordinate 1,806,795 of NZ_BROD01000001.1, read as the reverse complement.
ATCTTGAAAAAACTTTCCCCATGTTACCATTGGAAATAGAAAAGGGCTGCTTCCTTCATTGTTCACATTAAATGATGTGTAGTTAAACCAAGGCAAACATGAAACAATAAAAAAGTTATTTTCAAACTTTGTAGTAAAATTAGTATCCTTCTTATAACTATTTAGAGCATTGTCCATATCTTTATAAAAACTCAAAAATGCAGGATTAAACGAGGTATATATATCACTCATAACTTTAGTTTTATCATTCAACACAGAATAGCTTGGACCAATTTCATCAAAGAAACCTAATCTACCTTCTTCATCAAATGCCATCTTAAATTCCTGATAATTATTTATAGCCTTTGAAACAACCCATGTAAAAGTTGGGTAAAATCTCAATTTGTTAGTTTTTATATGATTATAAAGATTTGTAATATCAATGTTGACAGTTACGCTGTATGTACATTTTGCATTATTAAAGAAATGATTAAAGCATTCCTTTCTATCCCAAGTATTCATATTAATTATATTAAATCCCATAATTTTAATTCTCCAATCTCAATAAATTCAGTATTTTTTCAGATAATTTATATTTTGTTTCAATTTGATACGCAATATTTCGCACAATGGTGTGTCTATATTATACCATAAATGTATATGTAAATATGATTATACACAAGTAAACTTTTAAACCAAAACTTAGTTATAATATAAAAGTTATTGTGTTATTTACAGCGTTAACATTATGTTTTAGATCGATGTTTAAAACATATATAAAATAAAAAAAGAGATGGTTGTGGTATGCATATTGAATGTTATATTTTTCAAACTATGTTATAATGAGTGATATTAAAATTATAATCTAATGAATAGTAGTGTTAAATTAATAAAGGAGATTGGCATATTGAAAAATAATGGAACCATATTAATAGAGACAGATAGATTGAATTTACGAAGATTTGTTAAAGAAGATATAGAGCAAAGCTTTACTAATTGGGCATCTGATACTAATTCTTCAAAATACCTTGCTTATTATCCACATAAAAAGAAAAGTGATACAGAAAATATGATAACCCATTGGATACAATTATATGAAGATAAATGCACTTATATATGGGCTATAGAAGTCAAAAATACTGGAGATATAATTGGTATCATAACTGTAGATGCTTCGTTTGCGTCTGTGGAAATGTGTGAAATTGCTTATATGCTTGGCTCTTAATGGTGGAATAAAGGTTATGCTTCAGAAGCATTGAAAAAAGTATTAGATTATTTATTCTGTCATGAGGATTTTTATTTGGTTGAGGCTAAATATAACATTACTAATAAGGCATCAGCAAAACTATTACAAAAATTGGGGATGAAACACGATGGAATTTTAAGGAATAGAAGAATAGATAAAGAGTCTGGAGCAAGAAATGATTTGGTTATTTGTTCGATATTAAAAAGTGAATATGTAAATATATAAAATTCTATAATTCAAATAATTAATAGTCTAAATTTAGTTTGGTGAAAAATTGAAAATGGCATATGTAGCATTTGTATATAACAACCCTATATCATAAAAGGTGTAATTGGTTTATGTATATAGTAAGACAAGTTAAAGCACAAGTGGACGGGTAGAAGTCTTTGTAGATATGTATACTTTAATGGAGGTAAGAATTTTGGAAATATTTAATTTGGTGAATAATGCAATTGAATATATAGAGATTAATTTAAGTGAAGAACTGAGTATAGATGAAATAGCTAAGGTTGCTTTTACATCCCGTTACCACTTTCAACGAATGTTTCATGCATTAACAGGTTTTACGGTGACAGAGTATATCAGAAATCGCAGATTAACTATGGCGGCAGAGGAACTGATTTCGAAGGATTGCAAAGTAATAGATGTTGCTTATAAATATGGATATGAAAGTTCAGACGCTTTTACTAAGGCATTTCAAAGATTGCATGGTACAACTCCTTCAGCACTTCGAAAAGGTGAAGTGAAAATTAAGTCATTTCCAAAACTCTCATTTCAAATATCCGTTAAAGGGGGATCTGAGATGATCTATAGAATCGTAGAAAGAGGACAATTTAAGGTTTTTGGAGTTGATTTTTTGACAAATACAGTCAACGATGCCTGTTATAAAGAGATACCAGAATTTTGTGATGGGATCTGGGAAGATGGTACTCATTATAGAATTAATGAATTTTTAGGGTATCCTAAAATGCATATGTTAGATGGAATTCACTATGATTTTCATGAGGATGGAAGTAGGAGATTCTTGATGGGCTGGGAGGTTCCTGATAACAAGAGTATACCTAAAGAATATACAATGCTAGATATAGAAGAACACACTTGGGTTGTATTTGAAGATAAAGGCAAACTACCTGATAAACTTTTGGTAGAAGATGTATGGAGACGTATATATTCTGAGTGGTTTCCATCATCAGCATTTGAACAAGTGGAAGGACCTTGTTTGGAAAAGCATTACTGGAATGATAATAAATATGAATCCTATACTTGCGAAGTGTGGATTCCTGTAAAAAGAAAATAGAATAGGGGAAGTATATGCAAGTTAAAATAATTAATCCTAATGAGGATCAATATGGGAATAGTAAAGAAAATATATTTATAGCTTTTGATGATAAAGAAAATTATCTAGGCAGTGCTTATGCATATCCAAATGTAAATTATCATCAAACACAGGATACACCATATCTCATTTTTATAGACGTAAACATTTTAGAAAATATGGACAACTCCTTAGGTGATGAAGTGAAAAAAAAGTTATTTGATAATGTATTTTCAAGAGCCAAAGAACTTCGTTTAGAAAAACCAGAATTAAAAGCTAGAATATATGCCGGATTTGAGAATAATTCTGTTAAGAATGAATTCTATATAAAAAATGGCTTTGAAGAAGATTATACTATAATTATGGAGACAGAAATTCCAAAAGATTTTAGCTATACAGTTCCTGAAAATATAACAATAGAGGAAATGAATTTTAGTATCAATGAAGAGTTTGAAAAGTATAAATCTATGTACGATGAAATCTTTGTAAGTCCCTTAGATAAAGAACAATACGAAGAACAGCGAAAACATAATTACTTTAGAAATATTGCTTTTTATATTGATGGCAAACTGCAAGGTGGATGTACAGTTTTTGAAAAGGATGGCTTTGGGTATATAGAAACTGTATTTGTATTATCAGAACAACGAGGAAAAGGATTATCTAAAGAAATAATGAAGTATATTTTTAATTATTTTCTCTCAAATGGTCTTAATAAATCAAGACTTGAAGTATGGTTATTAAATAAAAGAGCAGTAAGACTTTACGAATCATTTGGATATATTGAAGTAGAAAAAAAACTGATGTTTCCTGGTATAACTCTTTAAGTAAAGCAAAACAGGTAGTGAAAATTGAATTTAAATTTTCACTACCTGTTTTACATATAATAGATTTTGTTTCTGACGGATCTATAAAAACTAGTATTTTATAATATAAGTAAATGCAATACTATCCGTAGTTAACATTAGTTGTATGAGTATAATTAAGATGTTATAATCGAGATAGTTAACTACTTAAATATAGTTTAACTGTAAATTTATGAATGGAGTGATGTAGATGAATATAGATACTAAAATTTTATCAATTAAAATGGAGGAAAAGGTATATTAGAATTTTATTCCTCCATAAAAATAGGGAGGAAACAAATGTGTTAGAAATGGAAACAGAAAGACTTATTATTAGAAGATTTAAAGCGGAGGATTGGCAGGATTTATTTGAATATCTTTCTCAAGAATCTGTAGTCAAATATGAACCATACTGTGTTTTTACTGAAGATGCATGCAAAAAAGAGACTATAAATCGTTCACAAAATCCAGCTTTTTGGGCTGTTTGCTTAAAAGAAAGCAATAAATTAATAGGCAATATTTATTTTCAACAACAAGAGCCTAGAGATTTTCTTACATGGGAAATCGGATATGTTTTTAATCCTAAATATTATGGTAATGGCTATGCCACAGAAGGTTGTAAGCAGATTTTAATATATGGCTTTGAACAGCAAGGTGCTCATAGGATTATAGGTAAGTGTAATCCACTAAATACTGCTTCATCAAATCTATTGGAGAGATTAAAAATGAGAAGAGAAGCACATTTTACAAAGCCAGCCTTTTTTAAAAGGGATTCTGACGGAAATCCTATTTGGCATGATGCTTATCTGTATGCTATGGTGGAAGAAGAATGGTTAGGTTTTACTAAATAATTTAGAATGAGGTAGCTAACTTTAAAAATAAAGTAAAGAAATACCTGGGCCCAGCGCATTCTGCTTTCAGCCAGCTAAGGATTATAATGTGTATACAAATGCAAGAGGAGTTAAAAACGAATTTTTATTATGAGATCAAACAGATTATTATCAATTTTAATAATAATTTCTCAAAAAGGTTTAGTGACAGGACACGAGCTGGCTGAGCATTTTGAGGTATCACTGAGAACAATATATCGTGATATAGAAAAAATAAGTGAAGCAGGAGTTCCTATAGCCGCTACAGGTGGTAAGGGTGGAGGCTATTACATTATGGGGGATTACAACCTAAATAATATATTCTTTAATAAGAAAGAAATTGAACCATTAATAGCAGTAATGGAGAATCTAAAGTTTCTATTTGGTAAGAATCCTAAATTTAATGATATAGTTATTAAGTTTCAATCATTACATGGTAGTGAGAACCAACAAGATGATAATCTCAACATAAACATGTCTCATTTTAGTATGGAACCAGAACTTAGAGAGTATTTATTTCTAATAAACAAAGCAATAGAAGAAAGTAAGTTATTAGAATTTCAATATATAAATAGACGATTGAATTATGAAAAAAGAATAATAGAACCAATTCAGATACAATTTGCTGGTGGTGATTGGTATATTATTGGTTTCTGTAAAATAAGAAATGATTATAGAAAATTCAAGCTTGTTAGAGTAAGAAATTTAAGCTTAGGGGATAGTTTTGAAAAGAGATTAATTTCAAAAGAGAAATTAGAAAAAATATTTAGTGATAGCTATGATAAAAATAGTATTTTAGTAACATTAAAGTTTTCAAATAAAATAGGGGCTCAATTAAGTGAATATTTTCTTAAGGATGCAATTACTGCTTTGGAGAATGGAGAATATCTAGTTAAAGATTTATATCCAGATGATGAAGGACTAAAAAAATTCATTTTAAGCTTTGGAGACTATTGTGAGGTAGTATCTCCAATGAAATTAAGAAAAGAAATGAGTGAATATATAAAAAATATATATTTGAAATACAATGACTGACACATAGTTGTCAGTCATTGTGCTTTATAATGAAAAAGTAAAATGATAAATGGGGGAATTAATAGAATGAATGTATGTGTACTTTATTATGATGGATTTTGTGAATTTGAGGTTGTGTTTGCATTTAACACATTTAAAAAAAATGCTATTTCAGTTGCATTAGAGGATCGTGTTTATATAAGTGAGGAGAATCAAAAATATCTACCAGATAAAACATTAGAAGAAATAAATCCAAATGATGTTGATCTCTTTATTATTCCAGGAGGTGATTCATCTATATTATATGAAAAGACAGAATTAAAAGATTTTATGTTAAAATTAAATGAAAAAAATAAAATTATTGCAGGTATTTGTGGGGGAACTGAGCTTATGGCTTATTATGGGTTACTAAATAATAAGAGAGCTAATGGAGATAGTGAAGGATTTGTAGTAAATGAAAGCAATAAGCATATTTTTGAGAAAATAAATATTGTAAATGAAGATGTTGTTATAGATGGTAATATTATCACGTCAATAGGAAAAGCATATGTAGAGTTTGCTATTGAATTAGGAAAAATCATGAATCTTTATAAAAATGAAGAAGAAATAAAAGAAGATTATAACTGGTTAAAAAACATAAAAGGTAGTAAATAGTCATAATTGCTAAAGGAGAACTAGGATAAGCATAGCAGAAGTTATATATGGAAATGTTGTAAAAAACATTATATAATAGGAAGTATATAAATAATAAATTAATTAGTGTTAGGGGGCAAAATAATGGAAGAAAATTTTAAATTAGCAGAACTTCCTTATGAAAGAATAACAATTGAATCTTTTCAAAAAGAAGCTGAAAAAATTATTGAAGGGTTCAAAGCTGCTAAAAGTGGGGAAGAGCAATTTTTAGTTCATAAAAAATACTATGGATTAATGGAAAAGATGAGAACTGCTATAGTTTTAACTGAAATGAGACATAGTGGGGATGTATCAGATAAATTTTACGAAGCTGAACAGGACTATTATGATGAGATATCTCCTAAAATTGAAAGTTTCGAAGTAAAATATAAGAAAATGCTTTTTGAATCTGAATATAGAGAGTATTTAGAAAGTAAAATTGGCAAAGTTCCTTTTAAAAATATTGAAATACAAATAAAATCATTTAATGATGTACTTATTCCACTTAAGCAGGAAGAAAATAATCTTACATCAAAATATAACAAGCTAGTAGCACAAACAAAAGTAGAATTTAGAGGGGAAACTCTTAACCTTTCTTTGCTAGGAAAATATGTAAGATCTAAAGATAGAGCAACAAGAATTGAAGCTTCAAGGGCTAGAAGTGAAAAGTTACTTACCATAGCAAATGAATTAGATGAGATTTACGATAAACTTGTGAAAAATCGTAATGAACAGGCTAAAGCAATGGGCTATGAGAATTATGTTGAATTAGGTTATTACAATATGAAACGTAATTCATATGACAAAAATGATGTAGCTAACTTTAGAAATCAAGTAAAGAAATATCTAGTTCCACTTGCATCTAAAATGCATGAAGAAAGAAGAAAACGTCTTGGCTTAGAAAAACTTGAATATGTTGACGAAGGAGTTTACTTCCTTGATGGAAATCCTGCTCCTACAGGAACTGCTGATGATATTTTTGTATCAGGACAAAAAATGTACAGTGAATTGTCACCTGAGACAAAAGAATTCTTTGACTTTATGTTAAAGCATGAATTATTTGATGTATTAGGAAGAGCAAATAAAATACCAGGTGGTTTTATGGATATGCTTTTACTTTATAAGGCACCAATTGTTTTTGCTAACTTCAATGGTACTAGTGGTGATATAGATGTTATAACCCATGAATGTGGTCATGCTTTTCAAGGCTTTATAACAAGAAATGATGAGATAATGGAGAATAATGATATAACTAGTGAAACAGCAGAAGTTCACTCAATGTCAATGGAATTTTTCGCAGAGAAGTGGATGGAGTTATTCTTTGGACATAGAGCAGATGACTATAGAAAAATGCACCTTGAAGATGCTATAGCCTTCATACCATATGGATCTATGGTTGATGAATTCCAAGAAATAATATATACAAAGCCAGAACTTACTCCTGCTGAAAGAAGAGAAGTTTGGAAGCAATTAGAGAAGGAATATAAACCACATCTTGATTTTAATGATGATAAATTCTATGGAGATGGACGTACTTGGCAATTACAACAACATATATATAACTGGCCATTCTACTACATTGATTATTGTCTTGCTCAAACTTGTGCACTTCAATTCAAAACAAGAATGGATGAAGATTACAAGGTTGCTTGGGATAAGTATCTTGCATTCTGTTTGCAGTCAGCTAAGGATTATTTCCCTAACATGCTTCATAATGTTGGACTTAAGAGTCCATTTGAAGATGGTTTTATGAAGGAAATTGTTGAGAAGATTAAATTATAATATTAATATTTATGAATGAAGGAAAGAGTATCTGAAAAGATACTCTTACATTTTAAGAATAAACTATTCGATTATATTTTTATGTGTCATGGAGGAGATTTATATGAAAATTAACTCAGATATTGTTTGCGATTATATAGATGGTAAATCTATAGACTATTATAAAGAACAATGGTTTTTTCAACAACAAGGGCACATGTTCGTGGAACCATCATATAAGCGTGAGCATATAAAATCAGTGCAACGGATTTTTGAGAAAATTAAAGAAATTATAGAGGATTTTGTACCATGTAATTCAAAAATATGGGATATGTTATTTCCAGATTGGGAGAAAATTATACATGAAGTTACAGTAAACCTTATTGTGGGCTTTCCAGAACCTAATGATGCTACGGTTTTAAAGGCACCTGATGGATATAATAATGTCATTTTAGATTTAGGTATATGGACAAAGTATGAAGGAACATGTGATATTTCAAGTTTAGTCCATAACTTGTTGACTCATGAGTTATGTCATATATGTATAGGAGCCACAATTAAAGGTATTGATGATGATACACAAAGCAATGATTATTTAACTAATCTTGACGCAAATACTTTTCATGAAGGGTTTGCACATCTAATATCTTTTGAGAATAAAGAAATTGATGAAATTGACTGGAACAACGAAAAGTGGAAGAAAGTAAAGGATAAAAATATGCAGATAATGAAATCAGCGCTAAGAGCTACAGATGCTATTGAACAAAAGAGGTTTCTATATGATGCTATATTTGGTAACTATGAAGAAAAATATGCTTGTATGTGCGGAATGTTCTATCTTGTGAATTGCTGGAAAACAAAAGGTGTATTAGGATTAGAAGAAGAATTTAAACTTGGATACCATGGCTTTTCAAAGAGAACTATAGAACAAAAAATACTATAAATCCATCAGTTTCTTATATTTCATTTTATAGTTTTGTAATGTATCATATAGTTTTTTATATAACAACTTTGATAATAGAAGGGGAATTTATTGTGCAAGTAAAAATTAATGGAAAAGAATATTTTTATACAAACAAAGTAAGGCTTGATACTTCTATAAGACATAGTTTTAATGAACTTGCGAAAAAGGTACATTGGATTGATTTTGAAGCTTGGTATCTGCTTGGTTACTGGCAAGATGATTACATTCCATATGTACTTATGGATGGAAATAAAGTTGTAGCAAATGTTTCTGTAAATACTATGTGGGTAAATTATATAAATCAAAAAAGATTGTTTGTTCAGTTAGGTACAGTAATGACTGATGAACATTACCGCAAACAAGGATTAAGTAGATGGCTTATAGAAAAGATATTAGAAGAATGGAAAGATAAGTGTGATGGGTTATATCTTTATGCCAATAATACAGTTTTAGACTTTTATCCTAAGTTTGGTTTTGTTAATGAGCAAGAGTATGAGGCTAAAGCAAAGATAAACTTTGTACAAGCAGAAATTAAAAAATTGAATATGGATTCTGAATCAGATAGAGAATTATTATATGGAAAGTACGCTTTGACAAATCAATTTTCAGAACTAACATTAACTAATAATACAGGCATACTAATGTTTTATTGTGGACAATTTATGAAGGACAATGTATATTATCTTCCTATATATGATGTAGCAGTTGTTGTAGAGTATGATGGTGAAAAAATGATATGCTACGACATTTTTGGAAGTACCCAAGCTACTTTACAAGAAATACTGTCAGCAATGGCTAAGCAAGAAACTAAGGTTTGTGAACTTGGCTTTGCACCAAAAGATAAAAATAATTTTCAGTTCGAAAAATTAAATGTAGGAGATAACACTTTATTTTGCTGGAGTAAGGATGAAAATATATTTTGCAATGAAACAACGTTGAGATTTCCTGAACTATCACATGCATAATATATTTAAATGAATTTAAAGTTGCGATTAAGCTAGAAGCTGGAGGATAACAATGAATATTTTGATTTTAGGGGCAAGTGGTTTTCTAGGTGGTAAATTATATATGGCACTAGATAAAGAAGTCAAGTTTAATATATTAGGGACTTGTTTTCAATCAGATTCTACAAACGAATTATTACGTATTGATGTAACTAATAGGGATGAAGTTAAATGTATGATGGCGGAATTTAATCCTGATGTAGTCATATGGAGTTTGATGAGCAAAACTAATGAAAAATATCTAATAGAAAATGGTATGAAAAATATATTAGAGTTTTTTCCAAGTGAAAAAAAGATGATTTTTATATCTTCTAATGCTGTTTTTCATGGAAGGAAAGGTAACTATACTGAAGATAATATACCAACATATAAGAATAGTACTAGTCCAATAGCCATATATTCAAATGCTAAAATATATGGCGAAAAGATGGTACAAAAGAGAGAAAATTATATGATTATTCGCCCAGGAGCTATTTATGGAAAAGATGCAAAAGGCAAATGGGATAAAAGAATATCTCAGCTAATTGATAAGTTAGATAATAAAGAAGAAATAATCAGAACAGATAATCTATTCAATACATTTGTAGAAGTAGATGAACTAGCCTGTGCAATAGTTAAATTAATTAACATGGATTATAAAGGAGTAGTACATTTAGGGCCCCAAAGAAAAGAAAGTTATTATAATTACTATAAAAGAATGGCTAAAAATCTTAGCTTAGATGATTCGCTAATTAAAAGTAATTCAATAAGTGCAGAATATGCTGAGGAAAATGGAATATCAATGGATCAATCAATAGATACAAGCAAATGTAGAACTTTATTTGGGGATATATTTAGTAACGTTTGAAAGTAAGGGGGGGGGGAATTTAAATGCAAGGATATAATGTAATAGCTGTTTATGATGATAAATGTGAAAAGTTATTGATGTGTAAGAGGAGTAAAAATCCATATAAAGGTTTATTGAATCTAGTTGGTGGAAAAATAGAACCTAATGAGCAGGGGATAGATGCTGCGTATAGAGAGCTTCAAGAGGAGACTAGTATTACTAGTGAAGATATTAATTTAACCCACTTAATTGATTTTACATACTATATTCATAATTGCTATGTAGAAGTTTATGTAGGAAGGCTAAACAAAGAGGTTAATGTTTATGGAGATGAAAATGAATTATTATGGGTTGATTTAAATCATAACTTCTTTGATATGACAAAGTATGCAGGTGAAGGAAACATAGGGCATATAATTGAACATATAAAAATGTCAAAAGACTTGCTTTTAAAATAGTAAAAAATAAGGTTGAAGATTGATAATACATTTCTTCAGCTTTTTTATTATGATCACATATTTGATTAAGAAAATTGAGTTAGATGGAAATCTATAAGCACAATTTGCTAAATATGTTATAATTGTAAATATTGAATTTTATTATAAAGCTTCGGCATTATAATAAAAATAATGAATTGAAAGGATGATGCTATATGAAAAATACAGTAATAGTTTTAGTGTGCAGTAAAAGGAGGGTGACAATACTTTAACCCTCTTAAATATGGAGGATAGTTTATGAATTATAATTGGATTAACCCAGAAGAAATTTCATTTAATTGTTTTTTATTAATGGATAGATGGCTTATTAGAATGATTTTAAACAACTATTTAGGAGAGCAAGATTTTGATGATAAACTTAGTATAACTCTAGCATATAATCCTGCAGTTGCATGGTACTTTGCTCATAAAAGCCCAGAAAGTAAGGCATCTATTGATAAATTGATTGCAATGGCACCAAAAAATCTTTCACCAAATGATGTTCGAAAAGCAGAGATTTTTGTAATTAGTAAATTGGAAACATCGGTTGTATATGCTTATCCGAACATTATGGATAAAAATTGTGATTATATTTATAATTGGAATAAAAATTCTTTGTTCGAACTTGCAGATTTTACAGATAAGTTAGTTCTTGATGTAGGAAGTGGTACAGGTCGTCTTGCATTTGCAGCTGCAGAAAAGGCCAAACGTGTTTATGCTAGTGAACCTACGGATATGCTGAGAGAATATATGCGTGACAAAATTAAACGTGAAAATATTAAAAATATTATAGTTGTAGATGGTACTATAGAACAAATTCCCTACGAGGATAATACCTTTGATATTGTAATGTCAGGACATGTAGTAGGGGATGATTATGAACATGAAATTGCAGAATTGACAAGAGTTGTTAAGAATGGTGGTTATATTATCGATTGCATTGGAGAAGATAACAGGAAAAGAAAGGTTGATGAAGAGTTATTGAAGCGAGGTTTCGAATCTTTTTATCATGTTAGTAAGTCTGGTGGAGATATTTATAGATATCGTAAAAAGATTATTAAATAGACATCATTGTTTGTTTATAGAGGTTGTGTATTATCATTGTAGCTAAAGTAAATGGCATTTTAGCAAATGAATAACTTAAAATGAAGTATGTAAAATGGCTTACATTAAATGGTGTAAGCCATTTTTTATATTAAATTCAAACTATAAATATTTATTAGAAAAATGCTAGTTTCAATAAAGTTAGAGCTGAAAATGCAGACAAACTAAAACACAAGTATATCTAATGCTATAATTAAATTATAGATTATATGGTATAATTTATGAATAGATAAGGTTTATAAATTTAATTAGAAAATTTGAAATAAATCATTTGTAAAGGAAGCAGACAATGGGAAGCAATATAAAAATGAGATATCCTTCATATTTTAAAGAATTTAAATGTATAGGAGGAAAGTGTAAAGATAGCTGTTGTATTGGATGGGATGTAGATATTGATAAGATTACCTTCAAACAGTATTATAAAGTTCAAGACAAAGAAATGAAGACAATGTTTCAAAAAAGTGTTCATAATAATGATGATTATTTGAGTGATGATGTGGATTATGGAAAAGTAAAACTAAAAAGTGGGAAAAGGTGTCCTTTTTTAGATGAAGAAAAATATTGTATGATCTATTCTAAGTTGGGAGAAGAGTATCTTTCAAATGTTTGTACATCCTTTCCTAGGGTTACCAACAAAGTAGATGGATGTTACGAAATGTCACTTGATGTAGCCTGTCCAGAAGCTGCAAGAATTCTTTTACTAAAAGAAGAAGGAATTGAATTTGAAGAAAGTGAAGAAACTTTAGGAAAACACATAGTATCAAGTGATATTGATACTAAATCTGAGAAATATAATAATACCCCTGTAAAATATTTTAAAGAAATTAGAGATTTTAGTATTAAAATAATAAAAAATAGAAAATTTAATCTAAGCCAAAGGCTTTATATATTAGGTGATTTTATAAATATATTAGAAGAGGAACTTGAAGATAATTATAGCGATGTACCTAAATTTATTGAAAAATATGATATGAATTCAGTTAGCGATTCTTATGAAAAAAATCAATTGAATTGCATTCTTCAAATAGATTTTTTCAAAAAGATGGTGGGCCTTTTAAATGTATTTAAAGAAGTGGACAGCCTTTCTTTTAAGGAATATACTAAACAAACTATAACTGGATTTAAATTTGATGAAGAAGAGTACATACGGAAAAATTCAGCATTGTACATAAAAGCATTTGAAGATTATACTGAAAATTTCATAAATAGTAATAGCTATATTTTTGAAAACTATTTAGTGAATTTTATGTATAATAACACTTTTCCATTTAATGAAACAAAATCAATATTTGATGGATATATTATGCTTTTAACAAGATATTCATTTATTAGATTTTATTTAGTTGGGAAATATCTGAATAATAAATATGATTGCAAAGAAAGTATGGTTGAATTTATCCAAGCTTTCGCAAAGACCATAGAGCATCACAAAACTTACTTAATTGATTCACTAAATTATATAAAACTAAAAGAATTTGATAATATAGAATTTGCTAAAATACTTTTATAAAAATATAAGGTTGGAGAATGATAATACATTTCTTCAGCCTTATATTTTTCCCTAAAAATTAATTATTTATTGTAGTAATCATTAATTTGGCAGTACCATTTTTAGCAATGATAGCGTTAATCCAAAGATTATGTGTATAAGCTCCAAACATTACACCCTTATAGTTAGCAAACATGTTTTTAGCATAAGAATTTATAAGCTCTTTCTTAAAGTTTTGGTAGAAAATCTTATCATAATTATTTATAAAGGCATCTTTGTTTTGAATTTTTATAAGCTTATTATTAATTTTTACATTAATAGGATATTCTATTGATTCTGCTAATAGCTTTTTATTATCAGTTGAAATATAGTTCTGAATATTATTAGCAAAAGCTTCTACAGATTGATCACTTACTTTATCCACTGCTACAGCATATCTTTTACCATATTCAGATCCAGGAAGAAAGCTTGTAAGTGACAATGTAAATGGATAACTTTTCTTTTTGTCTACACTTATCCATGTTCCTGCAATTTGGTCAGCAGTATTCATTGTACCTTTAAATATCCCTGTATTCTTGCCGTCTGAAGTATACTCATATAGAACAAGATTATTATTTGTAAGAGTGCCTTTAAGTTTAATAACTTTTCTTTGACTGTCATAATAATAAGTTCCAACTATATCATTGTCAAGTTTATAAATACTCATCTTAATAGGCATAGTTTTGCCTATTACACCTGCATAATCATGATACCCTTTTTCAAAAGTGCTTTTAGAAGTACTTGTATTAGCCAATAAACTAACATTTGTTTTATTAGAAGTAGTAAGGTTGTTAGCATTATTTTTATTTATATTTGAATAAGCTGCTAACCCAATTAATAAGCTGGCTAAAGTGATTGTTGATATTAATTTCTTTTTCATTAATTGTCCTCCAATACCATGTTAATAAGAATATAAACAATAAAAAGTAAGCAATTATTACTTTTTATTGTAATGCAGAACTTCCAAAGGTGGTTACAAATGTTTTACAGAATATAAGTTTAATTTAACATGCTTATTTTTTAATGTGGTTTAGTAACACTAACAATACCCCCTCCTAATGTGGGGTCTATTTCATAATTAGCCAAAATTGTTTTTGTGGAAGCATCTCTAATTTGTATATAGTAACTGCCATCAATAGTAGTATCTCCACCAAATTGATCATAAAAGCTTATATCCTTTTGAGTAAGATTAGGATGTTTGTTTAAAAAATCTTCTACTGATATATATACAGCTTTCTCCCAAGGAATATAATCTTTATTTATAGGAGGATGATGTGGAATATTTAAGTTTAACCTAGGTTTTGATTGAGTAACTGTAGCTTGTTGAGTATTTGGTTTAGTTTTCTTTTGCTCTTCTTGTTTTGCTAATTCTAACTTTTTTTTATTTTCTTCCTCTTGCTTTTGCTTTTTTAATTGCTCTTCTTGTTCTTTCTTTACCTGTTCTTCATAATCTGATTTTAATTTGGTGATTTCTTGCTTTTTAATAGTAACTTTGTCAATTACATATTTTGAATTATCAACTATTGAATCTAAGAAGTTTAATGCATCATTATATTTTTTATCACTAATCAATGAATCTAAATTCTTTAATCCTATAAGATTTTTTTCACTTGTATTTATATTATTTAATTTTGAAATTACATTTTCACTATTTTTCATTTTTAAACTATCGTTATATAACTGTTTAGCTTTTTCGAATTCACCTGTATCTTCCATGCGTTGAGCATCAGATAACAAAAGGTTATATTTTTTTTCATTTTTATAGTGAAAGTAGTAGGAGGTAACTCCTATAACAAGAATAATTGAAAATACTGAAATTGATAAAATAATCGATCTTTTTTTTCTCATAAATATCACTCCTGAATATATATCATTGATTTATTGAATTAATAAATTTTATTACATAGTCTTTCATAGTGATTCTATAATCTTCAGGTCTATAGTCCATATTTTTTATTAATTCAATCATTTCTGTGGAAGAAATGTATTTAGCATCATCTACTTCTGAGTCTTGTAATGTAAGTTCTGATAAATCAATATCTTTGCATATTACATAAATATCAATAAAATGGTTATACTTCTCCCATAATATTCTCTTTAAAAATGTTATATCATTTAATTTTATTCCTAGCTCTTCGTTTATTTCTCTGATAATAGCCTCTTTGCTTGTTTCTCCTGCGATAACATGTCCCATATGTATATCCCAACCACCAGGTAAAAAGGTTTTTGTCATTTTTCTCTTTTGAATTAGAAAATTTCCTTTTGAATCATGTATATAAGCATGCACTCCTAAATCATATTGATCATCTAAGAGAGGTGAGTCTTTAATTGCTATTTCTCCAGTTTGGCTTCCATCTCTATTTAAGATATCAAAGTATTCCATAAGTATTCTCCTCTATATTCCATAATAAATTTAATTTATATAAAAAGTATTATACCATATAAAATCAATATTTGTAATTTTTGTATGAAAAAAGTAAGAGCCTATTGTAAAATGAAGCGTAATAGCTGTTTATTTCTCTGTAGCATAAAAAATATGATATAATAGCATGGACAAAAGCGAATAGGGGAGGATTTAATATGATGTCAGGAATACTAGATAATTTTAGTAAGTTTTTTGATTTGCATGTACTTATTGCAACATTATCAAATCCATCTAATTGGATGATTATTCTTAGTTTAATAATATTAGAAGGTTTATTGTCATCAGACAATGCATTAGTTTTAGCTATAATGGTAAAACATTTACCTAAGAATCAACAAAGAAAAGCATTAACTTATGGTATATGGGGAGCATACATATTTAGATTTATAGCAATCGGTATTGGTACATATTTAATGAAAATATGGTGGGTTAAACTCATCGCTGCTGGATATTTAATATATATGGTATGGGATTACTTTAGAGGCACTAATAAAGAAGATGATGATGTAAATGTAGCAATAAAGAAAGGATTTTGGGCTACAGTAGCTTCAGTAGAGTTGATGGATATTAGCTTTAGTATAGATTCTGTTGCGGCAGCTTTTGGAGTATCATCTCAAGTATGGGTGCTATTTTTAGGAGCGGTTTTTGGTATACTTGCTATGAGAGGAGTAGCTAAGATATTTGTAACCTTAATAGAAAAGATACCAGAATTAGAAACTGCCTCTTATATATTAATAGCAATTATAGGGATAAAAATGTTATTAGGATTAATAAATATTGAAATATCCAATGTTATTTTCTTCTTAATATTAATAGCAGTATTTGGTGTTACAATTTTTATTCATAAAACTAAAAAAAATTCATCAGAGCATGAATACGAGTAAGCGTACACAGTTACAAATATTATAAATTTGAAGTTTCAAAGAATATCCAGTATAATTTATACAATAAATTATACTGGATATTAATTTTATATAATTGGTTGTCAAATTGATACCTTATTATTAATAGACAGCGATATTTCTGAAAATGAAATAAGAGATAAAATTTTATCATCTAATATACTTTATGTAGGTGGTGGCGATACTATTAAGATGATGGAAATTTGGAAACAGAAAAATGTAGACCAATATCTTATAGAGGCATATAAAAATAACATTGTTCTTTCAGGGGTAAGTGCTGGCTCTATATGCTGGTTTGAAAGAGGTCATAGCGATAGTAATTCATTTGAAAATGCTGATGGTTGCTGGGAGTATACAAAAGCAAAAGGAATTGGTCTAATTTCAGCAATTCATTGCCCACACTATAATGAAAGTGGACGAGAAACATTTGATGATATGATGAAAAGTGAAAATATTCATGGAATAGCCCTTGAAAATAATTGTGCATTTGTAATAAAAGATAACATGTACAGAATTATTAAATCTGATTGCAATAGCAAGGCATATCTATTAAAGAACAATGCTGGAAAAGTATCTAAAAATGAATTGATAGCAAATGAATTCAGCTCAATAGCTACAATTCTATAACTAATTTAATACTTTAAAGTGGGCAGGTGGATTATATGAATTATAAACATATTATATTTAAAGTAGACGGAACAATAATAGATGAATCTAATATATTATTCGATGGCATAAAATCGACTTTAATAGAGCTGAAGAGAAAGTCTGTAAAGATTGTAGCTATTATATCAGAATATAAAACTTCTAAAGAGATTAGTGAGTACTTTGATCATGTAATATGTTTAGATATTAGTACTTCACATAACCTAAGTTCAAGTAAATTCAGTAAATATTTAAATCAAGCAGGCATTTCAAAAAAAGAAGCATTATATGTAGGAAATACAGCTAATGATATGAAATATGCTATGGAAGCCCAGGTAGATTGTGCTCTTGCTATATGGGGATACAATGTTGCAAAAAATGTTAAAGCAACTTATTATTTAAATAATCCTTATGAAATAATTAATTTACTGGATCAGAATTATATATCACTGAAAGAAAAACCTTGGCTTAGTTTAGCTATGGAATTGCAATTTATGGCACAAGCTGGATTGACCTATTCGAAGGATAAGTTTGATTTAGAAAGGTTTGAAAGAATACGAGAAATTTCAGCAGAAATGTTATGTCTTAAAACAGGGGAAGCATTAGAACATGTAAAGGAGCTTTTTTGTAATGAAACTGGATTTCAAACTCCGAAATTGGATACCAGAGCTGCAATTTTTCAAGATGATAAAATATTACTTGTAAAAGAGAATAATGGTTTGTGGTCATTACCTGGTGGATGGGTAGATGTGAATCAGTCTATAAAATCAAACACCATTAAAGAGGTAAAAGAAGAAGCAGGTGTAGATGTAATTCCGATTAAATTAATTGCATTACAAGATAGAAATTTACATAATGCTCCGGTATATGCATATGGTATATGTAAGGCTTTTGTTTTATGTGAACTTATCAGTGGAGAATTTGGAAAGAATAACGAAACAATTGCTAGTGGATACTTCTCGTTGGAAGAACTTCCAAAGTTAGCAGAGGCAAAAAATACAGAAGCTCAAATTAGAATGTGTTTTGAAGCATATAAAGCTGAAAATTGGCAAGTATTATTTGATTAAATATTATGTAGTATAATCTTTACAACATTTTAATTTTGAAAAAGGCTACCATAGAATGCTGTACTGAGTTAAGTATTCTATGGCAGCCTAATAAAATTTTATAAGTCTAAGTACAATATAAGTTGCACTTCATCTTTTTCTTCTTCATCATGATAATATGCATATTCATCAATTTTTCCTAATGTGGCGCCATGCTTAGTATAAAATTTGAAGGCTGGAACATTATTGTTTTGACATTCAATTTTCATTTGTTTGAATCCATTTAACTTGGACCAATCAACAGCCATATTAAATAAGCGAGTACCTACACCAAGTTGCTTGTAGGCATCATCAACTCTAATGTCCCACAAAACACTCATATCATCACGATTGTCAAGCATATGAATATCTACTGTTCTTGAAACAACAGTAGCAGCTCCTATAGGCTTATTATTATTAAAAGCCATAAAAAATGCCCAATTAGTTATATCAAAATTTTTAGCATAGTCTGTAGCTTTTTCATCTTTGCCCATATCTTTTAAATACTCTTTGCAAGGAGTTTCTTTTAATAAAATTCCTCCGAAGCCATTTTGGATTTTTTCTAACTTAAGAATGCTTTTTACATGAACTAACATTGGAATTTTATCATATTGTTCAAAATAAGATTGATTAATTTCTCTATAAGTAATCATTCTAGTCTCTCCAATCTTTGAATATTGTCTTAAAAATCATATTTTTATTTTTTACGTGCATTAACATAATAATGTTTACATTCCAGCCTTTGAGAATTCAAATAACAATAATCTACATGGGTGATTTTTTCTATATCAAAATTCTTAAATAAGTCTATGATATCCTCACGGTTAGCATAAAAATGTGGTACATCTTTATCAGGACCATGCTCTTTGTTAAGTAAAGTATTCTCATCAATCTTAGGGAAAACAGACTTTTGAAGAATGTCGTCCTAATCCTGCACCTAAATCAAGAAGCTTTTTTAAACCTAATTTTGACCATTTATGTGCAAAATAATAGCATTGATCTGTTGGTTCTAACCAAGGTGCTTGATTAGCAATTTCCCATTTCCATCCCTTTGAATCTACCATACTCTATTATCTCCTTATTAAATTTATAGTTAGATTATAACATAATTTCATTTTATATCAAATTGCAAAATGTCGCAAAATGTATAAAATTAAAGCGTCATATACGCGTGCAATTTGTTGTAATTAGAACTATAATATGTATATATTGCACAATTTGTACCAATTCATAAATTATAGAAGTAAGTGTATCTAAATAAAATATATAAATGAGGAATGAGGATTATGGATATTAAAGGGATGGGAGTTAATTATACAGAAGAAGATATACTTGAAAAATACATTGAATGGCGTGATAATGAAACAAGATTATTGGAAAGAAAAAAGTTAAAGATGTTGAGTAAATACCCCAAAATAGTCCAAGATGAAAAATTTTCAGATGAACAATATGAGGAACATATACTTGCACAAAACAGATGTTTCTGGGGGAAAGAAAAGAAAGATATATTAGAACATCATAAAGTAGGGCAGTATGCACACCTTCATATAATAAAAAATAAACTTATCATGAAGATGAATTATAATTTAAACATAGAGCTTAATGGTAAATCCAAATGGAAACTATATGATGAAATATTAAGTGAAACTTTAGAAGCATTATATGAAGATAAATTGCTCAAAAAGCTTAAAATAAAGAAAATAGTTGTTAAATCACATGGCTTTACGGCAAGGTGTGTTAAAAAATATTGTAGAGATAATAATAAACGCAGTGCTAAATTTAAGAGGCTATCAGAAAATCATAGATTTATTGAAAAAGCATTTATCTATCCAACTATTAATGAATTGAAGGAAGCATTACATACAAATGAAAATCTTTTTAAAGATATAAATAGCCCTAAAGAAACATATGAAATAACTTTATATCTTTAAATCAATATATTTGTTGGACAAGTGAACTTTATTTTATATACAAATTCTAAATTACAAAAGGTGGAGGAGTGCTATGTTAACACACAAAGGAACTAAAACAATATATACAGATAGACTCATATTAAGGAAATTCAGATATGATGATGCAGATAATATGTATAAAAATTGGGGGCGTGATAATAATGTTACAAAGTTTTTATCATGGAAACCACATACTAGTGTAGAAGATACTAAAGGCATAATTGCTAAGTGGATTGAGGAGTACAAAGAAGATAATGTATACGATTGGGTTATAGAGTTAAAGGAAATTGGTGAGGTTATAGGTGGTATTTCTATAGTGCATTTAGATCAAAAAAACTCTTCTTGTGAGATAGGATATTGTATGTCAAGTAAATATTGGGGCAAGGGAATAATGACTGAATCCTTAAAAGCAGTAATATATTTTTTATTTTCTGAGGTTGGATTTAATCGAATAGAGGCTAAGCATGATACTAAAAATATTGGTTCAGGGAAAGTAATGGCTAAAAGTGGTATGAAATATGAGGGGACTTTAAGACAAGTTAAATTGCGTAACAACACAGAATTTTATGATTTAGCTATATATTCAATATTAAAAAGTGAGTGGTTAACTAAACTCATATAACTATTTAAACACTTAAGTTACACAATATATTTGACAATATAAGGTAGGAAGATACAAATGAAAGATGTTTTTAGTCCATTATTTATTGGGTTTAAGTTTACGAATTACATAAATGATGATGTTGATAATTTCCTTAAGTTATACAATCGCAAAATTGTAGCAGAGCATACAAAGGCAGTAGCTAATGAATGTAAGATAATAGCTGAAAAGTTTGGAGTAGATGTACAAAAAGCAGAGTTAGCAGGCTTATTGCATGATATAAGTGCAGTTTTCTCTTTTGATGAAAGGTTAAATATTAGCAACAACTTGGGTTTAGAAGTACTTAATGAAGAAAAAGAATTTCCTCTAATACTTCATCAGAAAATATCAGCTGTTATGGCACAAGACATTTGGAATATTAATGATGAACATGTGCTAAGTGCAATTGGTTGTCATACTACATTACAAAGAAACTACTCAGAATTAGATTTAGTGTTATTTATTGCAGACAAAATTAAGTGGGATCAAAAAGGAATTCCACCCTATATAGAACAAGTAGAAGAAGGACTGAAAATTTCACTAGAACATGCAGCGTATGCATATATAAAGTACATTATGGAAAATAAAGAGAATCTTAAAGTTATACATCCATGGTTAACAGAGGCTTATGAGGATTTAAATTTCAAAATTAATTGATTTAGTTCTAGGTTTTGAAGTAAAATTAGATAATAGTTATAATCCAAAGATAAGCAGAATGGGTTAGGCTATAGTTAAATTGCAAAACAAAATTAAACTATAATAAGCACATATAATGCTGAGGTAATAAACAAAATTTATCCGATAGCTAGTATCCGTAACACTCCAACTTCTTTAAGTTGGAGATAACGGCTGCACGCTCCTGGATAAGTTCAACTAAGATTCAGATGGGGATAAAACCCCGCCTGAATCAAGTTTCACTTGATATACAGTAGAAAAAGAGGAGGACAAGCAAATGTACAGTTTTAAAAATGATTATAGTGAGGGAGCTCATCCTAGAATACTAAATGCATTAATAGAATCAAATCTAGAGCAAACGGCAGGATATGGAGAAGACTGTTATACAACTAAGGCTGTTGAAATATTAAAAGAGAAAATTAAATGTGAGAATGTTGATATCCATTTTATCTCAGGAGGGACTCAAACAAATCTTATTGCAATTTCAGCTTTTTTAAGACCTCATGAAGCAGCAATAGCAGCTAATACTGGTCATATTTTTGTTCATGAAACAGGAGCTATTGAAGCAACAGGTCATAAGGTTATTTCCACTAAGGTGAATGACGGAAAGCTGACTGTAGAGAATATAAAAGCTGTTCTTGAGGAACATACAGATGAACATATGGTGAAACCTAAGTTAGTTTACATATCAGACTCTACAGAAATAGGTACTATATATAAAAAAGTAGAACTTGAGGCAATTAGTGCATTTTGTAGAGAAAACAATCTTATTTTATTTGTAGATGGAGCAAGATTAGGCTCTGCTTTAAGCTGTGAGGAAAATGACCTTGAACTTTCTGATTTAGCTAGGTTAACTGATGCATTCTATATTGGTGGAACAAAAAATGGAGCTTTACTTGGAGAAGCCTTAGTTATTTGCAAAGATTCACTTAAAGAGGATTTTAGATTTCATATAAAGCAGAAGGGTGCTTTATTGGCTAAAGGTAAAGTACTTGGAATACAATTTCTAGAATTATTTAAAGATAACTTGTATTTTGATCTTGCATCACATGCTAATAATATGGCAAAGTTACTTAATAAAGAAATTAAAAAGATGGGCTACAGTTTTTTAACTGAGTCACCATCAAATCAAATTTTTCCGATTTTGCCTAATACAATTATTAAAAAACTTGAGGAAAAGTATTCATTTACAATATGGTCAAAAGTTGATAATAACAATACTGTAATTCGTTTAGTTACATCATGGGCTACAAAGCAAGACGCAGTTAAAGATTTTATTGAAGATTTAAAGATTCTTACAAAATAATTATTGAAGAAATAAAATAAAAGTCCCATCAAAGCCTTAAATTTATAGCTTTGATGGGACTTCTCAATTTTTGCTATCTATAATTAATAGAAAATAACTGAACATTTAGGTAAAGATTTTCTTAGTTGTTCTATAAGTGAATTATCTATTTTATTGCCAGACAGAAATAACACACTTAAATTAGTGAATTTCTTTAGTGAATCAATATCAGTAATTTTAGCATTATTTAAACTTAGATTTCTTAAATTAGATAGATTAGACAAGGGAGCTACATTGGTAATTGGGTTATTGTCTAATCTTATTTCTTCTAAATTTATAAGCTTGCTTAAAGGTGTTACATTTGTAATTTGATTTCCTGTTAAATTAACTAAAGATTTTAATTTGGTCAATGTACTTAATGGATTTGTATCACTAATTTGATTATAAGATAAGTTAATACTTGTTAGGTTTAATCCTTTTAATCCACTTAAATCTTTTATTTTATTATAACTTAAATCAAGATCCTTTAAATTAGCTAATCCATTTAAAGCGTTTATAGTAGTTAATTGGTTACCTGATAGAGTAAGATTTTCTAGTTTTGATAATTTGCTCAATGCCATTAAATTATTAATATTATTATTATTTAGTGTAACAATATTTAAATTACATAATTGACTTAATGGAGTGATATCATTAATTTGATTATTTGATAAATCAAGAATGCTTAATCCGGTTAGGTTTTTTAATGCAGTTATATTTGTAAGTTTATTACCACATATATCAAGGTCATCTAGCTTAGTTAACTTACTTAAAGTGCTTATGTCTGTAAATTGATTGCGAGATAATCTAAGAGTAGTTAAACTGATTAAAGATTGAATAGGTGTTAAATCCTTGATTTTATTGTCACTTAGATTAAGTTGAAATAAGTTTTTTAATCCACTTAACGGTTTCAAATCTTCAATTGCATTTCCTTGTAGTGAAAGAGTTTCTAACTTAATTAGATTTTTTAATGGATTTAAATCTGTAATCTGCTCCTCAAATGCACAGAAGCTTTGTAAATTAATAAGGTTTTCTATTCCGCTAAGATTTTTAATCAGAGATTTTCCGCAAGACCCAGAAGGAGTTTCTATATCTGTTATGTTTATAACATCACTTCTATATAATGTTCCATTAGGTTTATTTAGTTGATTTCTTACTACTTTTTCTAGGGTTATATCTTTAAAAGTTACTACTGAATTTTGTACTGTTATAGTTATAGTAACTTTTTTATTATATCCGTTTACAGTACCTGTGTAGATATACTTTCCAACCTTATTTGTATCAAGAGTATCAGCCTTCCATGTCTCCCATATGATTGATACTTGTTTAGTTGATTTGTCGCTCATGTTTGCTGTTACAGTAGCTGGTAGATCATAAATATCTGCTAATTTTACAGTTTTGTTAATATCAGGTATGCTACTTATTGATATTTTAGGGGTAGTGTTACATAAAATTTTACATTTAGGTAACGCTCTTTTTAATTCATCCAAGCTTGAATTATTTAATTGGTTATCAGATAAATTAAGTTGTTGTAATTGAGATAATCTTTCTAATGGACGTATATCTGTAATTTTATTATTAGACAATTGTAAGTATTGCAATTTAGTTAAGTTTCTTAATGGATTTAAATCAGTAATTTGATTGTGATCTGCAGTTAATTTTTGTAGATTAACAAGGTTTTCTATTCCACTAAGGTTTTTAATTTGTCCATTGGTATAATGAGCTGAATAAACTGATAATTCTTTTACATTTAAAACATCACTTCTATATAATGTTCCCGTAGGCTTATTTATCTTATTTCTAACTAGAGTTTCTAAAGCTTTATCCTTGAATGCTAATGTAGTATTTTGGATTGTTATATTAGCAGTTGTGGTAATTTTATTACTGTATCCTTGAACAGTTCCTATAAATGTGTATCTGCCAGCTTTACTTGTATCAACAGACTTAGTATTCCATGTTATTGAAACTAGCTTAGTAGACTTGTCATTCATAGTTGCTATTGCAGTAGCTGGTAGAGTGTAAGAATCACCTAAGCTAATAGTTTCATCAATATTATCTACACTGCTAGGAGATAGTATTGTGTAGTAGAATGAACAGTTTGGCAAAGCTTTTCTTAATTCTTGTAGCTTTGCGTTACTTATTTGAGTTCCAGATAAATCCATTGAATATAGATGGCTAAATTTCTTTAATGGATTTATATCGGTAATTTTAGTATTACGTAAATATAACAAACTTAAATGGTTTAAATTTGTTAGTGCACTTACGTTGCTAATAGGATTGTTATCCAAATTAATATACTCTAAATCAGATAATTTACTTAATGGTGTTATATCTGAAATTTTATTTCCTGATAAGTTAAGGTTAAATGCTAAGCCAGTCAATGTACTCAATATTCTTATATCATTAAGTTGGTTCCAAGATAAATCAAGAGTTTTTATATTTTTTAGTCCTCTTAAGGCATCTATATTGCTTATTTTATTTCTTCCTAAAACAAGAAGACCTAGTTTAGATAATTTACTTAGAGGAGTTAAATCTTCAATCGCATTATTTACTAAAGAAAGCTCTTTTAAATTACTTAAATATCTAAGAGCATTTAAGTCACTTATCTTGTTATTACATAAAGAAATACGTTCCAAATTAATTAATTTGCTTAATGGAGTTAAATCTTGAAATTTATTTCTATCTAAATTAAGAAATGCCAAATGGATAAGCTTATTTAATGGAGCCAAGTCATTAATTTTATTATATGATAAATCAATGCTTTCTAAATTAGTTAAATTGCTTAAAGAATTTATGCAGGCTATCTGATTTTCACGCAAAATAATACTTTGTAAATTAGTTAATTTGCTTAATATACTTATATCTGCAATTTGGTTATATTGTAGATAGAGTGTATTTAATTTATTTAATCCGCTTAATGCTTGTATATCTTTAATTTGATTATTAGATAAATCAAGATATTGCAACTTGGTTAAGTTTTTCAATGGAGTTATATCTTTGAGTTTATCATCACCTAAGCAAAGTTCAGATATATTGGTTAATTTGCTTATTGGACTTATATCTGTAATTTGATTGCTAGTTATAGAGCAACTTTTCAAATTAATGAAATTATCTATTCCGCTAAGATCTTTAATTTGAGTTGTATTATAACTAGAAATAACTAATTCTGTCACATTTATAACATCACTTCTGTATAATGTTCCTTTAGGCTTGTTTATTTGCTTTCTTATTGCTGTTTCCAAAGCTTTGTCTTTGAAGGTTACTACGGTGTTTTGTACTGTTATATTAGCATTTACATTTTTATTATATCCCTTTACAATCCCCTTAAATAAATACTTTCCAGTTTTGCTTGAATCAACAACATTAGAAGTCCAAGTTATTGGTACTAGCTGAGTAGTTTTATTACTCATAGTTGCTGATACAGTGATTGGTAAAGTATACTTGTCTCCTAAGCTTATAGTTTTACTAATATCAGCTATGTTACTTATAGATAGGTTAGCTGTAGTAATAGCAAAAGTATTGCTAGGTAAAACTACAAAAATTGATAAAAAAACAAGTAAAGTAGTTTTCAGCACGGTTAAAATTTTTGATTTCTTTTTCAATATTAAATCCCCCTTGGTGTTTATATATCAAGCAATACGGTATTAGTTTCTAAATATACCAATTGCTCGATATATCTATTATAAGGGCGATTATTGTATAAAACAATATATTGTTGTTTTATACAATAATATTAATCATGCTACTTAATTAATTGAATTTACTTACAAGAAGTATGTATTTACTATTTTTCTGTAAAGTATTAAAATAAAATTCATAATCTGTAAAATTTAAATTCAAAAATAATTGGTTTACGAAATGGTACAAGTAATATAGTTAAAAAAGTAATTAGCATAAGGAGAAAATAATGATAAATTCAGTTCTCGGAAAGATACATGAAAAAGATTTAGGGATAACGCTTATGCATGAACATATAGCATGGGACAGCGATGGTGCGAAAAGTATTAATGAATACAGTTTAGAGGATGTTATAGATACAATACTTCCATATTTATTAGATTTAAAGAAATCAGGATGCAATACTTTTGTTGATGCAACAACTCTAGGTTCTGGGAGAGACTTAAAAATATTAGTAGAATGTTCAAAAAAGTCAGGATTAAACATATTAACTAACGTTGGTGCATGGGATGGCAGTGATCATGAATGCAAATTTATTCCTAACTCAATTAAAGGAAAAAGTATAGATGAAATATCAGAAATATGGACACAACAATATATAAATGGAATTGAAGGTACTGATATAAAACCTGCCTATATTAAAATAGCTTTAGGGGATACTGGAGAAATAACCGAATTTCAAGAGAAAATCCTTAGAGCTGCTGCAAGAACAAGCATTAAAACTAGCTTACCAATACAATGTCATACTATACCAGCAAAATCAGCAGTTGAAGCAGTTTCTATAATTGAAGAAGAAAAATTGCAATTAAACAAGTTTATTTGGGTACATGCAGATGTAGAAAAAAATACTGAAATTATATTAAAGTTAGCTGAAAAGGGCATATGGATGGAATTTGACTTTATAGGAAGAGAAAAAGAATTTAGTTGGCAGATAGAAGCACTAAAGTATGCAACTAAAAATAATTTACTTGATAGATTATTACTTTCTCAAGATGCAGGTACTTTTTATTTTGGAAAGAAAAATGATAAGTCTACGATTATACCCTATAATAGAATATTCAAAGAATTTATTCCCCAATGTATTGCTAACGGTATTTCAAAGGAGATTTTTCAAAAGTTGTTAGTTGAAAACCCGTTAAAAGTATTAAAAAATACTTAATGTCAAAAATTATAGTTAAATATCTATAATTTTATATTTGAAGGTGAAGATAATGTTAACAGAATTTAAATCAGAAATAATTAAAAATAATTTTAATGTATATGGTATTGTGGTTATTAAAGATGGTATAAAAGTTGCTGAACATCATTTTATGCCAGAAGAAAGAAGACAACTGTATTCAGTGACTAAAAGCTTCACTTCTACAGCAGTAGGACTTGCAATATCAGAGGGATATTTCTCTATTAATGATAATGTTTTAAAATTCTTTCAAGATGAAATCCCTAAAAATATATCACCAGAGCATTTAAAAAATCTTGAGAAAGTTACTGTTGAGCGTTTACTTACTATGTCAATTCAAGATTACCCTTTTGTTAGGTTAACTTGTGACAACTGGTTAAAACATATTTTATCAGTACCAGTTCCTAATATAGATGAAAAGGTTTTTCAATATTCTAACTGGTCTTCTTACTTAGCAGGAGCCATTGTAGAAAAAACAACTAAAATGAACCTAATCCAATATCTTCAACTTAGATTATTTGAACCTCTTGGAATAGAAAATGTTGAGTGTGAGTATAGTCCTGAAGGGCATTTCTATGGAGCAACAGGTATGAAGTTAACAATTAATGAGCTTAGTAGATTTGGACAAGTTTATTTGCAAGAAGGATATTACAATGGAAAACAGCTATTGCCAAAAGAATGGGTTGCTAGTGCTACCAAAAAACAGATTGAAACTAGAGAAGGCGGATATGGATATTATTTTTGGAGATACAAAGAAAATTGCTATAGAGCTAGTGGAATGAGAGGACAAATGTGTATTGTGATTCCGGATAAAAATGCAGTTATAGCTGTTATGTCTGACTTAGAAAATGATTCTGAAGAAGTACGACAATGTATTTGGGATACAATTTATACTAAGTTATAAAATTAAATAAATATATTACCATTTATGGAAAATAGGGAGAGTATGTTATGAAAAAAATTGATATTGAACCTGAACGAATTTTTTGTCCTCAGCCAATGTATGCAATTGGCACATATAATGAAGATAATCAACCTAACTTTGGTGTGATTACTTGGATTGGATTTAATTGGAATGGGAGTCCTCATATAATGCTTGGTGTTGGAGGCTCGAAAAAAACAAAGGATAATATCCAAAGAACAGGCACTTTTTCTGCAAATCTTGTAAGTTCAGATATGTTGTGGTTAGCAGATTATTTTGGCAGTACACACGGAAATGATGGAATAAAAAACAAAGTTAATTATGATTATAAAAACGGCAGTGTGTTAAATGTACCAGTTCTGGACAAAAGTAAATGGGTGTTTGAATGTGAAGTTGATAAAACTATTGAGCTAGATGGCAGCCATATATTTATTAGCAAGATTAAAAACATTCAAATTGATGAACAATTTAAAAATATGAATATAGAAATGATTGATTTAACGAAATTAGATCCTGTACTTTATGCGCCATATAATTACTTTAAAATAGGTGAAAAACTTGGAGATTGTGGTGATTGGGAGAAGAACATTTCTGAATTTAAATGAAATAATATGCGCTATGAGATTTTAACTCATGGCGCATATTTATTTCAGAAAAATGTTATAGGTTGAGAAGAGAATATAAACAATGTTACCATTTTATTAGAAGATGTTCTTGCTTAAGGTGAACAATAAAAAAGTATTAGGAGAAATTAAAGATGATAAAAGATATGAGATTAGAAACAGATAGACTTAAAAAATCAACTTTAAGTAATCTTTTTACCATAGGGTGTGAAGATATTGTCTTAAGGGAATTTAGATTAGAAGATTTAGATGAACTCTATGCACTTACTCTTCAACCTGAAATAACAGATATTTTGCCTGATTGGAAAGCTACAAAAGAACAGCGCAAAGAGTTTCTAACAAATATGCATATGCCAAGTAATAAAATATTTCTAAAGTCAGTTCCTAATGTTGGAGATACTTGGTTTACTGTAGGAATAATATTAAAGAAAACAAGCGAATTTATAGGTTGGTGCTGTACAGGACCTTGTGATGAATTGCCTAAACCAAATAGAGAAATAGGTTATGCAATTTCTAAATATCACAGAAATAAAGGCTATACCACTCAAGCAGTTATGGCTATGATTAAATATTTATTTGAAAACACAGAGGTAAAATTCTTAAATGCCATAGCATTAACAACTAATAAGCCTTCCAATAGAGTAATAGAAAAGTGTGGATTTAATTATACAGATAATGTTACTATAGGCGATCGTGAATTCTATCATTATATATTAAGTAAAAATGAATAATATTTTATACACATAACCTGATGATTATTTGATGTCATTGGGTTATGTTTTTATTTTGCTTGCCTGAAGTTATGGTATATCTAATAAACTTGAGAAGTAAATTCATATGATTGTTTTCTGTTAAAGTATGGTAATATGTGGGGCATAGTGATATAATCAGCTTTAATTAATATAATGGGGGGATAAATAATGGATGAAATAATTTTAGTAGTTCCAACAGAAGAATTAGAAACTAAAGCAACTGAATTTAAAAACGAGTTTTTTCAGTTAGGTGAAAGAGTTATTAACGGAAGTTTTTTGCTCGATTATAAGGATAATTATAATGAATGGCTTCAAATACTTAGGGATAGTTTAAGTATTGAGACAGTAAATCCTAAATGGGTAGTTTCAGATACTTTTTTTGCAATTAGAAAAAGTGATAATAGAATTGTAGGTGTAGTTAACTTCAGACATTCTTTAAATGACTTTTATAAAGATTTAGGTCATATTGGGTATAGTGTTCGTCCTTCAGAACGCAAAAATGGCTATGCTACTGAAATACTTAAGCAAACATTAAAACATGCTAAAAAGTTAGGTCTTAACGAAGTTTTCTTAACTTGCAAAAAAGAGAATGAGGCCTCCAGAAAAACTATTATAAATAATGGTGGTATTCAAAGTAGAAGCTTTGCTAAAGACGATAAAGAGTATGAAGTTTTTAAAATAGATTTACAAAATTAAGTTTGTCATTATTAGAAGTTAAGTGATTATATAAAAGATTAGTGTATATTGACAAAAGGTAACCTGTTACATATAATATATGTAACAGGTTACCTTTTTATTGCATTTAAATAAAGTTATTATGGGGGAGTGCTAAGTGATGGATAAAACAGAGTACATAAACATGCAAGCATATATCTATGGTGGCTTATTTGCACTATCAAATAAGTTGCAATTAGTAGGAGATAAATTTGATACTAATATATCTACTAAACAATGGTTTTTAATTGCTATTATAGAAAGTTTTCAACATGAAGCACCAACAATTTCAATGGCTGCTGAAAGGCTAGGAAGCTCAAGACAAAACGTAAAAAAGATGGCTACTATATTAGAAGATAAAGGTTTCTTAAAAGTAGAAAAAGATAAAGTTGATGCTAGAATTCAAAGATTAAGACTAACCCAATATTGTACAGAGTATTTTGCTCAAAGGCAGGAACGTGAAGAAAAATATATGCAAGATTTATTTGAAGATTTTGAGGAGGAGACACTATTAGGATTATTAAAAGGAATGAAGCAATTAGAAAAAAATGTAGTGAAAATGGAGAAAAAGCATGAAAAGGAGGAGTAAGAAAAGAATGGGATTAGCTTTAGGTATAATTGGGCTTATTATATGTATTATAGTGATTTATTTTAATATACCTTACTCACCATTAAGAGGAGATTTTAAAGAATATCTAGCAAAAAGTGAGGAAAATACTAGTGCAAATATTAAAACAAACAAATATACATTTGAGGGTCTACCACAAAGCATGCAAAAATTTTATAACTATACAGGGTTAAAAAATAGAATAAATAGCAAGCATGTAAACTTTGATTTTAAAAATGCTAATTTTGTAAATGTTGAAATGAAAAAGACTTTAAAGATTGATTATTCTGAGCATATTTTTGCTTATATACCAGCTAGATTTGCCTTCATAGATTCATCTGTTATGGGAATACCATTCCAAGGGTTAGATTCTTTTATAGATGGAAATGGTGGAATGAAGGGAGTAATAGCTAAAAACATAACTTTATTTAATCAACGTGGAAAGGATATGGACAAATCCACTTTGGTAACATGGCTTGCAGAAATTATTTTTATGCCAGCAGAAATGCTAAGTGCAGATATTGAAATAAAAGAATTAGATAAAGATTCAGTTAGTGTATCAATAAATTATAAGAACTTAACTGTTAGTGGAACTTACAAATTTAAAGATAATGGACAACTTGTAGAATTTGTTACAGATGATAGAGCAATGATTTATAATGATGGAAGATGTGAATACAAAAGGTGGTCTGCATTGTTTGAAAATTATCAAAATAAAGATGGTTTATTGTTACCAGATACATTAAAGTCAAAATGGCATATGGAAAATGGTGATTTAACCTATTTTGATGGAAAGAACTTAAAGTATAATTTCTACTAATTCACAAATATTTATATATAAACATATTCCCAAAATGCGCTGTAAGCCTAATGCTTATTGGCGCATTTTTAATTCATAAAAGTGTTTGAGGTTGAGAAAACAAGGGATCTACTGGTATTATCAAAATATCAAGTGAATCTTAGTTGAACTTACACCCTCAAGGGGTACCTCGTCCAGGAGCGTGCAGC
Source organism: Clostridium sp. TW13 (assembly GCF_024345225.1). NCBI lineage: Bacteria > Bacillati > Bacillota > Clostridia > Eubacteriales > Clostridiaceae > Inconstantimicrobium > Inconstantimicrobium mannanitabidum. The sequence continues at coordinate 1,774,066 of NZ_BROD01000001.1, read as the reverse complement.
CGTTATCTCCAACTTAAAGAAGTTGGAGTGTTACGGATGCTAGCTATCGTATAAATACATGAAAGTGGTGAATCCAATGACAAAAACAGCTTAAATTGAAAAAATAAATTAAGAAAGGAATTATTATGTTTGAATTATCATTAATTGGTGTAAAAAAATATATGGAAGCCACTCTTGTGCTTAAAGATATAACATTTCAAGTTTATTCAGGAGAAAAGGTTGGTATTGTAGGTGTAAATGGGAGTGGAAAGAGCACTATTCTTAAATTAATAGCTGGAATAGAGCCTATGAATTATTGCATTGGTTATCCAGATGCTTATAGTCCAGGATATGATGAAGGCTTTGTAAATGTACCACGAGGAGCTAGCATTGCATATCTTGAGCAGTTACCTCAATATTCAGATGAATTAAAGGTTATTGATGTATTAAACTTAGCATTTGAAGAAATCCATTCTATAGAAAATAGAATGCATGAATTAGAAGATAAAATGAAAGTTTTAAAACATGCTGAATTAGAAAAGGCATTAAAGCAATATAGTGAATTATTAGAACTATATGAAGTAAAAGGTGGATATGACATAGATGAAAAGTTAAGTAAGATATGCAAAGGTCTTAAACTAGATGATGACTTTTTAAATAAGAAATTTGATTTACTAAGTGGTGGTGAAAAAACTACGGTAATGCTTGGTAAACTTCTAATAGATAATCCAGACATCTTGCTACTAGATGAGCCTACAAATCATTTGGATATGGAGTCAATTGAATGGCTTGAAAGTTATCTTAAGGATTATAAAGGAATTGTTATTGTAGTGTCTCATGATAGATATTTTCTTGATAATGTAGTAACGAAGATTGTGGAAGTAGAAGATAAGGTAAGTATAAGCTACAAGGGTAATTATACTTCTTATATTAATCAAAAAGAAGAAAATATGCGTATTCAGTATGAAAATTATAGAGAACAGCAAAAGAAAATAAATAATCTTGAAAAGAATATTAAAGAATTAAGAGATTGGGCCATGAGAGCAGATAACAATAAGTTCTTTAGAAGGGCTACCAGTATGCAAATTAAGCTCAATAAAATGGACAGAATAGATAAGCCATTATTTGAAAAGCAAAACATGAAATTAAATTTGAAATCTGCAGGAAGATCAGGAAATGAAACTATAAAAGCAGTAGGGCTTTGTAAAAGCTATGAAGATAAAATTATTTTTAATGATGCAAATTTATTAGTTAACTTTGGAGAAAGAGTTGCATTAATAGGACCAAATGGTAGTGGAAAAACTACTTTTTTAAAGCTTTTATTTGGTGAAGAAAGTCCAGATGATGGAGTAATAAATTTAGGTGCAAGTGTTATGAGTGCATATTTACCACAGAAAATTACCTTTGATAATGAGGAACTCACTGTACTTGAATATTTTAGAGAAGATATTTCAATTTTAGAGGGAAAAGCAAGAGAGTATTTATCTAAATTCATGTTTTACGGTAGCAATGTATTTAAAAAGATAAGACATTTATCAGGAGGAGAGAGAATTAGATTAAAACTGAGCAAGCTTTTATATGAAGACATAAATTTATTAATATTAGACGAACCAACTAATCATCTTGATATTGACTCAATAGAAACTTTTGAGGAAGCTTTAGGTGAATTCAAAGGGACTATATTCTTCATATCTCATGATAGATATTTTATAAATAAGATGGGCGAAAGGGTAATTGCAGTTGAAGATACTAAATTAAAAAGTTACCCTGGTGATTATGATTATTACAAAAGTATAAAAGAAAAAGAGAGTATGCACCAACTTGTAACCAAGGAACCTACTTTAAAGAATAAAAAGACTAAACCTCAAAGAAATAAGTATTACTAATGTTATTTATTTCTAAATTCCTAATTAAGAAATCCTATGCAAGATATATACTGAGCATAGGATTTTTTGTTAGAAGGCTATAGGGTAAATGTAGGGTGAAATTCTAGAATGTGCGTCTTTATAGTCAGGTTAAATTTATAGAGAGGTTCTGTTTACATGCCTTTTTGCAATGGTGATTGCTTCTTTCCAAGTATGTTGTATGGAAATGGCTTGAGAAGGACAGTTGTCTTTACAAAGACTACAATGTATGCAATTCAGTTCATTTTTTATAATTGGCTTTTTATCTTGCATTTCAAATACTTTCATTGGACAGATTGCTTGGCATCTTCCGCAGCCCACACAACTCTCATAGTGTAGTTCAATGTTGTTACCATTATGAGTAACATTAGTATTTTTAGAATATTGGGGTAAAACACGACTTACAAAATTAGCTGCTTTATTTGCATCTTTTTCATTTGGTTTTCCTTTGTTGCCACCACCCATAATTATATAGGGACCTGTGCAATCATATCCTCTGCAAGAAAATTCACCTATAACTGATACTCCTTGAGTTGATAAAAAAAGTTTAAGAGTATCATGATACTTTCCTAAATATGGTCTGCCATGAGTTGAAAATATAAACACTTTTTGAGTGCTTTTTATTTTCTTTGCAAACTCTATGAGTTTTGGATGATGTGATGTGAAATAAATCCCAGATCCAAGCCCAATTATTTTATACTTTTCTATATTTTCTTTACTTGCTTCGTCACATGTTAGAACACGACAATTTAATTTTATCCCCATAGCTGTTGCTAATTTTTTGGTATTTCCATGATACATTGATTCACATACAATTAAAACTTCTTGATTCATTTTTTCTCCCCTATACACATAATTAATATATTTAAATAGATTTAAGATTAAATAATAGAATGGAATCCATCAATTTTTCAAAGTTTACACTGTCAACTTTATTTCAATATAACACTATAAGTTTACACTGTCAACATAGAGTGATATAATTTATTTAAGATAATATGGAGTAGATTTATAATATGAAATATAAAGGGGAATGAAAGATGGATACAAATAAATATCATCATGGCGATTTAAAACAACAACTTATAGATAATGGATTATTGCTTCTCAATCAAGCAGGAGTTGAAGGATTTTCTTTGAGAAAAGTTGCAAGCATGTGTGGTGTGAGTCATTCTGCACCGTATAAGCATTTTAAAGATAAAGAATCTCTTATTAATGAAATTGCAAAAGAAGTATGGAAAAGGTTTTATTTAGCAATTCAAGAAATAGCAACCACCTATGCTGAAAATCCTAAAGTACAATTAGTTGAAATGGGAAAAGCATATGTAAAGTTCATGGTAGAAAATCCTGACTATCTAAAATTTATGTTTCTATCAGAAAATGTATTCAGTATAAATATTAAGGAAAAAGAATTTTTTGTAGATGATAATGCATTTGATATTTTTAAGAGTAGTGCAGAAAATTATTTTAAATCCATTAATCTAGATAAAGAACAGTATTTAGAAAAAACTTTAGCAATGTGGAGTTTGGTTCATGGCATAACCATATTAATTATTCAGAAAAGTATTCTGTATGATGGGGATTATCTGCAATTAGTTGAAAATATAATAAAAAATAATATATAAATGTCCATATTTTAATAGCACTCTTATTAATAAGTTAAAGTTTCTATTGTTTATATCAGCATTATCAAATAAAAACTATATATGCTGATATAAATATATAGACAAAACACCTATAATATTTACGCTATTCTAACATGTTATGAAAGCATTATAATTAAGCTATCGGATAAAAACATCAAATTAAGAGGTGGCTAAATGTATAAAACAATTGATTTAAGCGGTATTTGGAATTTTCAATTAGATGGAGATAAGAAGGGTGCAGAAATGCCATTCAATGATACAATCACATTACCCGGCACAACTTCTTACTATAAAAAAGGTGTCAAAAATGTAAACGTTGAAATTGGATGTTTAACAGATGAATATAAATTTGAAGGATATGCTTGGTTTTCTAAGACTATTGAGCTTTCTGATGAAGTATCAGGCAAGAACTGTTTTCTTTATCTAGAAAGAACTCGTGTTACTACAATTTGGATAGACGGAAAGAAAGTTGGCACACAAAATAGTCTTTGTACTCCACATGTTTATGATGTTACAAACTATCTATCAAGTGGAAAACACATAATTACCATACTTGTAGATAATACATGCTATCCTACTAAAGGGGGACATTTAACTTCTCCAGATACTCAAACTAACTGGAATGGTATTACAGGCAGAATTGAATTACAGATGTTTGAGCAAGCTTATTTAAAAGACACTGAAATTTATACTAATATTAAAGATAAGTCTGTTATTATAAGATCTAAAATTGTTGGTGCAGAAAGTGGAGTTATTGCAGTTTCAGCTACAAGTTTTAATAGTAAGATCGAACATAAGGCAGAAGAACAACTATTTACTTTTAATTCTAAAGAAATTTCAATTACTTATTCTTTAGGAGAAAATGCGTTACTTTGGAGTGAATATAGTCCAAGTTTGTATAAATTGAACTTAAAGCTAATGAATAATGATGTTGTTATTGATACAAGCGAAGTGACTTTTGGACTTCGTGAATTCAAAGCAGCGGGAGATAAATTTACTATAAATGGAGTGAAAACCTTCCTTAGAGGGAAACATGATGGATTAATATTCCCACGTACAGGTTTTGCACCTACAACTGTTGAAGAATGGTTAAAAGTATTGAGAACGTCAAAATCTTATGGAATCAATCATTATCGTTTCCATACTTGCTGTCCTCCAGAAGCAGCCTTTATTGCAGCTGATATGCTTGGTATATATATGCAGCCTGAATTACCATTCTGGGGTACAATAACTGATGAAAGTTACGAAAATCATAATCAAGTAGAACAGGATTTCTTAGTTAGTGAAGGTTTCTCTATGTTAAAATCTTTTGGAAACCATCCTTCATTTACAATGATGTCTCTTGGTAATGAGTTATGGGGAAGCAAAGAAAGATTAGATGAAATTTTAAAGGGATATAAACAATTTGATAATCGTCATCTATATACTGAAGGTTCAAATAATTTTCAATTTTGTCCTGTAATCTTAGAAAATGATGATTTCTTATCTGGAGTTAGGCTTGCAAAAAATCGTCTTTACAGAGGTTCTTACGCAATGTGTGATGCTCCTTTAGGACATGTACAAACTGCAGAGCCAAACACTATGAAGGATTACGATGAAGATATTTGTCCAACTTCTTTGGATAATGAGAACAATTCAGCGTCTAAAGAAGATAATACAATAGAAATACAATTTGGTACAACTGCTAAAAAGGTTGAAGCTACTGAATATGATGAAAATATGATTCCTAATGTTCCTGTAGTTTCTCATGAAATTGGTCAATACGAAACATATCCAGACTTTAATGAAATAGAGAAATATACCGGGCCTTTAAAAACTAAAAACTTTGAGGTTTTTAAGCAAAGACTTGAAGATAAGGGCTTAGGAGATTTAGCTGATAAATACTTTAAATGTTCAGGAAAACTTGCTGTTGCTTGTTACAAGGAAGAACTTGAAACTGCTTTCAGAACAAAGAAATTAGCAGGATTTCAACTTTTAGATTTACAAGATTTTAGTGGACAAGGTACAGCTTTAGTTGGAATGTTAGATGCATTCATGGAGTCAAAGGGATTAATCTCACCTGAAGAATGGAGAAGCTTCTGTTCAGATTCTGTACTTATGGCTAGATTTGATAAATTCAATTATGTAGCGGAAGAAAACTTCAATGCTCATGTTGAACTTACTTATTATAAGAATATTCCACTAAACAGCTTTAAGCTATTATGGGAGTTAAAATCTCAAACTTCAATATACGTTAATGGAGAAATTGCAGCTTATAGCTTGAATGAAAACTATATAAGTATTGGCGATATAAGTGTAAAAATGCCAAAAGTTAATGAAACTGAAAAATTAACTCTAGCATTAAGAGTAGAAAACACAGATATAGAAAAAACTTATGAGCTATGGGTATATCCAAATGGAGTTACTATTGATAAGACAGGGTTAAATATATTTCATAGTTTATCCCAAACTGCGCTTACATTACTTGAAAAGGGTGAAAATGTAGTAATCATTCCTCAATTAGATAAGTTAAAACAATCTATTGAAGGATTCTATTGTGCAGATTTTTGGTGCTATCCAATGTTTAGAACAATTTCTGAAAGCATGAATAGAGAGATCCCAGTTGGAACAATGGGATTATTGATCAATAATACTCATCCAATTTTTAAATATTTTCCTTGTGAAGAATATTCAACTTATCAATGGTGGAACGTAGTTTCAAATTCACGTTCTATAATAATGGATGATACCTCAAAAGAATTAAGACCAATTGTGCAAACAATTGATAATTTCGAAAGAAATCATAAATTAGGATTGATATTCGAAGGAAAGGTTTCAAACGGAAACTTACTTGTGTGCGCTTGTGATTTTGAGAAAATTATTGAAAAACCAGAAGCAAAACAACTATTATTCAGTATTCTAAATTATGTTAGATCTGATAAGTTTAAACCACAAACTGAGATAAGTATTACTGAACTTAAAGCTATTTTACCTAACTAATATCAATAAATAATTAAGCATCTAAAAATAAACTAGAAGAGCGATACTTCTAATTTATTTTGGATGCCTTAACTTTAAAGACTAAAAGCTGCGAAAAGTAAATTACCAGCTTTTAGTCTATTTTTATTATCAACTATTGAGTATAAATAAAATATTGAACCCAAAGAATTATAATCCATAGATTGAAATAAGTGTTATAATATGAGATAATTTAGATATTATTCTTATAATTAGGGGGCTAAAAAATGAATTTTATTGATGAAAAGATAGTATTAGATTTTTATTTAATGCAAATTGAAAAAGGGAACATTGAATTTTTGAAAGAGGCTGGGGAAGTAAAGGAAAGAATAAAAGCCAATGTTGAAAAATTAAAAGATGCTGGAGATATGCATGACAAAATACAAATAGCTAAAGATTTATGGAAAGCTTTGTTTGAAGCATCTATGAGCTATATAGATCCTGACAGAAGGGGATATGATGAATTATTCAAATACTTTGATGAATATGTTAATTTTGAAGAATTGATTTTTGCTTCAGATTCATTTTATAGAGATCACACCTTACATTGTTTATGGGTATATTTCTTGGGAGAGTATTTAACTAAAACGGATTGTTATAAAGAATTATTTTCTCAGGTAAATGCTCAAATGCACACTGTTGTTAATTTAGGAAAGGTACTAAAGGATTCAGTTCTTGCACCTTCTTTTCAGAAAGTTATTTCTTTTGCATCTAAGTTTGATGTTTTTAATTATGATGATTCCATATGGTGTATATCAGCCTTAACTCATGATTTAGGCTACCCAATTAAGAAAATAAATAAAATAAATCGTTGTATTAGCAAAGTGTTACCTTACTTTGCATTAGAGAATTATAGTGAGTTTAACTTTGATTATAGTTCATCACAGCAACAATATATTGAATCTTTCATAAAGCTTATGACAATGAGTATAGCTGTAAGTTCCATTGACACAAATACCATAGAACCATTACTTGAAAAAATATTTAATGTTGATGAAAATCATAATTTAATTGGACTAGATGAAAAGGTATTGTCAAGTCTATCCAAAGAAGAAGTGAATCTTTTAACTAACCAATTGCAATTTAAACCACTTATCCAAGAAAGTATAAGCCAAAAATTACAGTATCTAAATGACTTTGAGCAATATCAACATGGAGTAATGAGTGCTTTTTTACTTATGAAGACTATTAAGTCATTTAGTAATACTACATTCATATATGTTGATAATTCTAATGTTGATTTAAATTCTATTGATTATAAGTCTTTTTTTACAAAGAAAGCCATATTAAATGCCATCTCTGATCATACAAATGAATCTAGGCAGATAAGAGGGTTGTATGATGTATCAGATGTATTAATATTGATAGATGAATTAGAAGAATTCTCAAGAATATCTCGTGCAAATATGAACCGTCAATTTGTTGAGGAATTCTGTAAATCTAATATTTATTATGAGGATGGAGTTCTTAACATAGACTTTATTTTTGATAATGAAAACATCAAAAATCTTGATCCTGAAAAAGCATTTAAAGGAAGATGCAATAGATTTTTAAGCTTATTTAATATAACAAATTTGGACGAGCAATTGAAAATCAAATTAAGTTGCATTGGCAAGTTACCTTATGATAACAACACATACACTTTAGAAATTGCAAGAAAATATGCTAATATTACAATCAATGGCGAGGAGCAAGATATCCCTAAGTACTTAAAAACTAGTCAATTTTACACTAAAGAGATGTATATGAAATTGTAGCTTATTACCCAAAGAAAAGTCTCCTGAAGATTTTCTTTGGGTTTTATAATTAAACTAGCTCAAAAATATAATTTAATTCAAGGAGGAGTTGTATGTATATAACATTGCAAAAAAGAGAGAAAGAACATGTAACTGTATTCTGGGAAAAAACTAGAGATGAAGAAATACAAAAGTTATTTCCTTTTACTACAAACTCCTTAGAAAAATCACTGAGATTATTTGATGAATCTGTAAAGGAAGATGCTTTGAGCTACGGTAAAGTAATTTATTATGATAACAAATATATAGGAGATATTTGGTGTTATTGCATTGATGAAAGTAATAAAAAAATGGCTATGTTGAGCATAGTAATTTTTGAAAAAGAGTTATGGGGAAAAGGTATTGCAACAATAGCAGCAAAAAAATTTATAGAAGAAGTCTTCAATAAGTACCACATAATTAAAATTGGAGCTTTCACGTATTCAAATAACTATGGTTCAATTGGCCTGCTACAAAATAATAACTTTGTTGAGGTTGATACATTTATTGAAGATGGAATTGCATCTAAATATTATGAGTTAAAAAGGGAGGGACTTATCAATGTTGCCTGTAACTGAAATTTTAAATAAAATCGTTAATTCGTATAAAGATATATTAAAGGATAATCTTGTTGGAATATATCTTCATGGTTCACTAGCAATGAATTGCTTTAATCCAACCTCAAGTGATATAGACTTTTTAGTAGTTATAAAAGAAAAACTAGATTTTAAAGAAATGAGACAGCTAGTTGATGTGCTATTAAATCTATCAGAAGTTGGACCTAAGAAGGGTTTTGAAATGAGTGTGCTTTTAGAGAAAGATACTAAAAATTTCAAATATCCTACACATTTTGTCTTACATTTTTCGGATTTTCATAAGGATAGATATATAAATCAACCAAATTACATTTGTGGTGGTTTTGAAGATCATGATTTGGCTGCACATATAGTTATACTACGTGAAAGAGGCATTTGCTTGTATGGAAGTCCAATAAAGGATATATTCCAGGAGGTACCTAAAAAATATTACATTGAAGCTATAAAAAGTGATATTGAGGATTCGAAAACTGAGATTCAAAATAATCCAATATATTATATATTAAATTTATGCAGAGTTTTATGTTTTTTACAAGATGGAAAGATATGCTCAAAGAAAGAGGGAGGAGAATGGGCTATAATTAATCTTCCTGAGAAATTTAAGGATGTAATTCAAGGAGCACTTAACAATTATAGTGATGCAAATAATGTATTTAGTGTAAATTCAAAGAATTTAGTTGGATTTGCAGATCACATGCTAAGTGAAATTGAAAACTTACATAATAAAGAAGGTTTATAGATATGAAGGAAATAGTTTTTGTAACTACCAATAAAGGCAATTTATCTAACAAACTTAAGCAGAAATTATCAAGAATCTAAAAACTGATTTTGATATGATAGATTTTGTAAGGCGGTGAAGATGTGGATTGGATAGAAAGCATTCAAAAATCAATTGATTATATTGAAGACAACCTTGAATCAGAACTCGATGCAGATATATTAGCTGCAGAAATATACGCATCTAGTTTCAATTTTCAACGAATGTTTACAATATTGTGTGATTGTACGGTTGGAGAGTATATTAGAAATCGTAGATTAACCTTAGCAGGTTATGAAATTATAAGTTATGATACTAGTATTTTAGATATAGCCATAAAATATGGTTATGAAACTAATGAGAGTTTTACAAGAGCTTTTACTAGATTTCACGGTATTACTCCATCCAAAGCCAGAAAAAATAAAACTGGTTTAAATACATTTTCACATATATCCGTAAAAACTAATTTATCAGGAGGAAAGATAATGATGAGTGATTTTAGTGAAAGAGGTTATGTTGTAAAGGAAACAGGAGCAGTATATTATACTCAAGACATGGACAAAACAATAAAATGGTTTAAAGAAGTACTTGGATGGTATGGACAAATTGATTCAAGAGATGAAAATGGAATAGGCATATACGGTTGCGTAAACAATATACCAATAGAAATAGAGATGATGCATATTGCACCATTTACAGGAATTCACATGTTTAAAGGTGATACACTTGAAAAAATGGTTGCATTTATGCTTGTGCAGGGCATAGAACAACTATATAAATTTGTTAAGAAAAGTGGCTGGAATCAGATAACTGAAATAGTTACAGAACCTTGGGGCGGAAAAACTTGCGAAGTCACTACTATTGATGGTTGTATATTAAAGTTCTTTGAGCCATAATAGAAAATATCTTATGAATAAAATATCAAAGGATACAATTATATTTTCAAAAAGACTTAAATAATTAATTTCAAAGGAAGTTATATTGTGAAAGTTAATTTTGAAAAGGCTACATTAGAAGATGTAGATGAATTGATTAGTGTAAGAAATAAAATTTACAAAAAAGCAGGCTATACTATTGTGAATGAATTTATGAATGGTACTGTAAAGTTATTAGTATTTGAAAAGAAAATTTCTTAGAAGCATAAAGTTTTCTAGCATTAAAAAGGATGAGTTTATGAAAAATTAAATTCATCTTTTTTAATTTTTGTACTTCTTAAGTTCTACATACAAAATTGGAAACAATTGATATAAAAATAATTGACATATCAATTATTTTTATATATAGTAATAAATATATAGTAGGAAAGGGTGGTTTTTTTGGAATTTGATTTGGATGAATCTTTAGGTCGTGCGTTGTTTAAGTCTAATTTACTAGTTAGGAACAATATTCAAAAGCAACTTAAGACCTTTGGAATTACAATTGATCAGTGGACTATATTAAAAACTTTATATAGGCATCATTGTTTTGATTCTACAGAAGCTTATAATCAAAAAGAATTAGCTAAAGAATGCTCTAAGGATCAAGCATCCCTAACAAGAATTTTAGATATTCTTGAAAAAAAAGATTTACTAAAGAGAGATAAATCTTCAAAGGATAGACGAGAATTTTTAATTCTTCTTACATCAGAAGGTAAGGAGCTAATCGAAAAAATGTTGCCAACAGCTCAGAATATAGTTAAAAATTTAAATCATATTTATACAGAAGAAGAAATGTCTATACTAATAAATCTTTTAAATAAATTAATTGTAAACCTAGAATAAATTTTTTTGATTATATAATTGATATATCAATTATATATATATCAAGTAAAGAGGAGATGCTATTTTATGAAAGAAGATAAGCAAAAAGAATTTAGAATGAATTCTAAAAAGTTTATTCAGTTAAAATTTTGGATTCCATTTTTACTAATTGCAGTATTATCATTTACTATCCTAGCAATTGATAAAAATACATCTATAGGTTGGGCAGTATCTATTATTCTTTTAATTGTAATGTTGTTTATGAGAAATAAAATTTTAAATTTCAAATGGATTTTTAGATTTGGTATCTGGCTATTAATAGTAATAGGTTTGGGTTTTCTGACTATATACACCTATCCATGTCCTATAAATAGATCTGCTGAACCATTTGGACAAAGTACAGTCACAGAAACAATTAGAACTGAGAATGGTTTAATTTCAGGAGTATATAATTCAGATAAATCTGTTAAGATATTTGCTGGTTTACCTTATGCAGCTCCACCTGTAGGTAATCTACGTTGGAAAGCTCCTCAGCCTGCCAAATCATGGAGTGGAGTAAAAGCAGCGGATCATTTTTCTAACTGTGCTATGCAAAATGAAGTGCCAACTATAATAAAAGAATTGTATTATTCTCGTCTAGGTACTGATGCACTTTCAGATGCAGCGATTAAAAACAATGAACCTGTAAGTGAAGATTGCCTATATTTAAATGTTTGGACAAGTGCCAAATCCAATGTTAAAAAGCAACCAGTAATTGTATATATACATGGAGGTTCTTTTACAAGTGGCTCTGGTTCAATTGATATATATAATGGGGAATCTATGGCAAAGAAAGGTGTTGTATTTGTTACTATGAACTATAGAATTGGAATTTTTGGTTTTATGTCACATCCAGACTTGACCAAAGAATCTGGTTATAATGCTTCAGGTAACTATGGAATTTTAGATCAGATTGCTGCACTTAAATGGGTGAAGCGAAATATTGAAGCGTTTGGTGGCAATCCCAATAATGTCACAGTCGCTGGCGAATCTGCTGGTTCGATGAGTGTAAGTGTTTTAGTGGCATCACCACTTGCAAAAGGTTTGTTTCAACATGCCATTGGAGAAAGTGGAGCCATATTCGGAAGTAGAGGAGTGAAAGGAGGTCCTTCATTGACATTAAAAGAGGCTGAAAATGTTGGAGTCAATTTTGCTTCTTCACAAAACACAAATTCAATTGAAGAATTAAGAAAAATGTCTGCAAAGGACTTACTTAAGGCTTCAAAAAATGTATCAACAAGACCAATTATTGATGGATATGTTCTTCCTGATACAATCTATAATATTTTTGCAAAAGGAAAGCAAAATGATGTGCCAATTCTAATCGGAAGTAATGCCAATGAAGGAGCATTATTCATAACTTTACCTTGGCCAGAAAATGGGGCAGTAAGTGCAGAAAAATTTAAAGAGCAAGTAAGAGCTGCTTATAAAGATAAGGCAGATGAATTCTTGAAATTATTTCCTTGTAACACTGATGATGAAGCAATAAAGTCACAAGTAGAGAGTGGAACAGATCAATGGTTCAGTTGGCATATGCATACTTGGGCAAAATTACAAACAGAAACAGGTAAATCTAAGGTCTATTTGTATTATTTCAGTCATGCACAACCTGGTCCTGCAAATTGGAAGGAATTAGGTGCAACTCATGGATTTGAAATTCCATACGCATATGATAACCTAAGGCTTTTTGATTTACAATTTACTGAAGCAGATAAAAAAATTGCTAATATAATGAGTTCATATTGGTTTAACTTTGCGAAAACTGGTAATCCAAATGGCGATTCACTTCCACTGTGGACATGCTACGATGAAGAGAGTGATAGAGTTATGAATATTGGAGATTATGTTGGAACTATTCCCACACCACATAAGGAAAATTTAAAATTCTTTGATGAATATGAGGCTGGATTAAGAAACAATTAATATAAAAATAGTAGTTATTATTATAGTATGGATAAAAGGAAGCTAAGAATAAACTAGCTTCCTTTAAAATTAGTGCAAATATTTAAAAGTACCAAACTTTTAGCTATTTTCAAGGAGTTTAGCCAAATAAACAGATTTGATTTGTTTGCTTGCCATAGCTTTATGAACAGGTGAAAGTTTAAGTATGCTTGATAATATAGCAGCCATAGCTCTATGAGAACAATAGTTTTTCCTGATAGCAAGTAGTTTCATATATTTACAGTTAATACTAATATCCTGTATACTAATTATAGAAAGTGAAAATAGTATTTTCATTAATTGGAGCTGAAGTAAGAATGATTGAAAAAAATGAACAACAGGTATATGAAGTTTTAAATTCATTGGGAATTAATTATGTTAGATACGAGCATAAACCTATATATACTGTTAATGAAGCAAAAGAAATAGAAACATTTATTGAAGGAATAAAATGCAAAAATCTTTTTCTTAGAAATGTTAAAGGTGATACTCATTATATTATAATTTTAGATGAAGATAAGAGAATTGATTTAAAACTTCTAGCTAAACAAATAGGAAGTTCACGGTTATCCTTTGCCTCAGAAGAGCGGTTATCCAGATATTTAAAACTTAAACCTGGCTCAGTTACGCCCTTTGGGATAATAAATGATGTTGCCAGTGAAGTAATAATTTTAATAGATAGAAGTTTAGTAAATGAGAGATTAATGAATTTTCATCCTAATGTTAATACAGCAACTATTGGCATATCCTATGCTGATTTAGAGAAATTTATTAAATGGCATAAAAATAGGTTCATTCATATAGAGATAAACTAAGCATTAATGTGGAAAATATTATTAAAGTTTAAATATAAAATATTAATTTTAGTTGAAAGCGGGTGAATGATATATGTTTTATAGTGCAACAACTGGTGAATATGAACTAGACATTACTGATAGGATGAAAAAGTATGTAGGAGTAGAAGTTAAAACACAGGATTGATAATAAACTAAATTTAATTACTACTGTTTCTAAGCTTACAAAGTGTAATGATTGGTTTGCCCCTAATGTTTATAAAAAAGAAAATGAATACACTCTTTTGATTGATACTTTTTACGGAATAAAGTTTAAAATAGATATGAATAATTTAGAAGTGATTGAAAAAACAATATCAAAATAAGAGAATATAGCTTAAATATTAGAGCTATACCTGCTACTGGGTATGGTAATGGATTATTTAGTGTTATAATTGAAAGGTAAAATTTATTATTAAAAGTGATAAACGAATTATAGAGGTGATTAAAGATGAATAAAGAAAAACTGATTTTTGTATACGTGATTTTATTATTAATTTTTTCTTTTATAAATATTTTAGTGACTATTGATGTTTTACCATATGAAATGTGGAGAATTTGCCTCCTAGCTGCAACTGTAGTTAATCTTATAATTACATTGATTTCATATAAGATACAAAATCTTAGTGCAAAAAGTAAAAAAGCTATCATTATTGTGGCAACAACTATAGTTGTATGGACAATTACTTTATTCGTTGCATTTTTTACTCACATATAATAATTAAACTAACTTTAGTATAATAGAGAGAGTTTTTAGGAGTGATTATTTTGTTCAGAGAAATGAGAAAAAAAGAAAGAGAAATTAAAACTGATGAAACCATTGAGATATTAAAAAACAATAGTTATGGTGTTTTATCAACAATATGTGAAAATGGATATCCTTATGGAGTTCCAATAAGCTACGTTTATATCAATGATTCTGTGTATTTTCATTGTGCAACAGAAGGACAAAAATTAGATAATATAAATAACAATAATAAAGTTTCTTTTTGTATAGTTGGAGAAACCTGTGTGCTACCAGATAAATTTAGTACCCAATATGAAAGTGTAATAATCTTTGGTAGAGCTAATGAAGTTTTTGATGATGAAAAAAATACAGTTCTTTTAGAAATATTAAATAAATATTCACCAGAATATATTGAAAAGGGTAGAGTATATATTGAAAAAGCTAGTGAAAGAACTAAGGTATATAAAATAAATATAGATAACATTACTGGAAAGGCAAGACGATAGAGTTTAACTCTATCGTCTTCTATTACCATTCTCATCAAAATTTCTTTTTAATGCCTTTTCTGTAGGAACTATTGACGCAATTAAAGCAATAACCTGTATTACACAAAGGATTAATCCCAAAGTACCTACAATATTGATATCATTTCCTATTACAAATAACATTGCTATGCTAGAAACGATAAGCATAATCCAGCCAACTTTTAGCCATATCCGTCCAGAATGATGATGTGCAAATTCCCAAGTCTCTTTATTCTTCATTGACATAGAAGTTCTATAGCCAAAAATATGATTTATATCTTTGGGTGCATTTTTGCTAGAATAGCTGCCAAATCCAATCATTATTATAGGAATCAATAAGTTCATGATCGTCATAAAAATCCAAAATCCCATTTTAATACCTCTCCATTTTATAATTACCTTTTTACATTCAATATCATTTTTATAACAACTTAAAATGTGGAGCACATAAATATAATTTTAACATTGTAATATATATAAGTACCAAATCAAATTCTACATTACCAATAAGTATAGTAGATAAAAATATGTAGTTTTTTATTGGAACATATAAATAATAATATTTAAGTATTCTCAAATTTATACTTTACATAATTATATGTTAAATACTAAATTTCAAAAGTTGTATTAGATAAAGATTCATAATAATTCCCTGATTTTGCAGTAAAACAAAGAATACAATAATCTGGATCAGTAACACCTAGAGGGTAGTATATTTCACATCCATCAGACCAGAATCTTTCTTTTATTTTTGGTTCTTCAATCACTTCAACATTGCCAATCAACATTAATCCAGTCCATTTTTCTTGATCAGTAAAATACACGCAAGCCTTTGGATTTTCTCTAAATTGTGAAACTCTTTTACTTGAAGTGTTGGTACTGAACCATACTTTTTTAAGCCCTTCAGTTTCTATTTTAATCATTGATTTGATATTAGGAAAGCCATTCGCTCCATTTGAGCCTACCATTGCAAATTTGCAACTATTTACTAGTTCTAATGATTTTTTAATAATGTTTTGGTTATCCAATTTTATTTCCCCCAATCTTAATTATATTTATTGTTTAAGTTATAAAATAACTTATTTTTTTATTTTACATAGATAATGATAGAAGTCTGACAACAAATTAAAGTTAGATTTCAATTCATCAACTAATTGTTGACTGAATAGCACCTCATCGATTTCTTTATTGCAAACTAAATATAAATTTTTTCTTTGATACCAATCTAATATTTCTTCTGGCTTGTTATTATCTAAAATTCTTTTATATTTGTCGCCTTCAACAACGAATACATTTTGTTTAGAATAGAAAGATATTGATTTTTTAAACTCCTTAGGAGAAGTATCAATATTTTTTCTAAATAACTCCATTGTGTTGGGAGTTGCAGAAAAAAAGCCCATACCATATCTATAGGAATTCTGAGATATCTCAAAAAAGAAAGCTGGATTAGAAGCCCAGTCCTTTGATGGCCTTTTAAATGTAATCCACATTGTATCCTTATATGGAGATTTATCTTTTGAAAATCTTGTGTCACGATATATTCTTGATATAGTTTTACTTACTGAAGGAGTAGTATCAATAAGCGGATCTATAGTTAGCATATAGTTACTCATATCCATAACTAAAGATTCCATAGGTTTTAACAGTAATTTTTTATAATTTTCTTTATTTTCCTCAAACCAGACCTTGTTGTTATTTTCATTTAAATTCTTTAGAAAACTTACTGTTTCAGTAGAAAATCCTTTAAATGTGTATTCTTCATTAATCATTTATTTATTCTCCCTTCTTAGAATTCTTTTCAAATTGAAAAAGGTTTTCATGAATCTTTTTGAGGTAACTTTCAAATTCATCAATCTCATCTTCAGTAAATCCCTTATAAAAAAGATCCAACATATCATTAGAAACTTCTTCATAGGCATCCTTAAGTTCTTCATTTTTAGGTGTTAGCTTTACGAGTGTTTTACGACGGTCATCAGCAGAGGCAATTCTTTGTATGTATCCTGAATTTTCAAGTCTTTCTAACATGCGAGAAAGAGTGGACTTTTCTAAAGATGTTCTCTTGGATAGTTCTTGAATTGAAATCTCATCATTTTGCCATAAAACAAATATTATTCTCCCTTGGGCTGAATTTAGATCATAAAGATCATAATCCTTAAGCTTTTTAGTAAAGATACGGCCTGCTAATTGATGTATTTTAGAAACTAAAAAGCCTCCTTGTCTTTTTTGCATAATTATATCTCCTTGATTAAATTGCAATTATCAAAAATAAAAAATTGTATATACAACTAAATTATATTAAGTATAGTTGTATATACAATCAATGTCAACTAAATTATGTAAAAATATTCTATAATTAGCCATTAAGTGATATAATATTTAAAAGATTAAATAAACATTGGGGGCTTATACAATGAATCAAGAGGAAAAGGAACAATTCATAGCAAAGCAATTAATCTCATTAAGAAAAATTAATAAACTACATGAACAATTAAAAGATATAGATATATCACTAGAAAAAAAGTATCCAGTAGTAATTGTAGAGGAAAATACATACTTTATTTTTGATTTAGATTCAGCTGGGGAAAATTATGAATTCAAATTTGATAATCCAACACATAGAGAATTTCCAAAAGGGCTTTTAGCAGCATTTCCAGTAGAATGCTATGGTGAACAAACCTGTGCAGTAATAACAAAGGAAGCATTTGATGGTTTAGATGGCTATATATCAATTTTTCATGAATTTGTACACTGTTACCAAAATAGAAACTGTTCTGAAGAACTTAGCAAAACTTTAGAAATAAAAGCAAAAGCAATAAAGGAAAATAATTATATGTGGGAACTTAATCATCCATTTCCTTATGAAAATAGTACTTTTATTAAGAAAACTAAAGCTCTTTATAATTACTTTAATGCAAAAGATTATAATGATGCACTTAATTATTATAAAGAGATGAAAATATATTTGAGAAAAATAGATTTTGAATATATGATATGGCAACAGTGGGTAGAAGGATTTGCAAGATACATTGAAAATTTAATAAGAGATAGAGTTGGTATCAATAGAAATATCAATAAGTTAGAGCCTCCATATGATAGGGTTATTTTTTATGAGCTTGGAAGTAGATATATTGATCTATTACTTACTGAACATATAAATTTAAAAGGGAACATACGTGACTTATATTATAAGATGTATACTGCTGAATAGAGATAGAACTAGTAGTAAAGTAACTCTACTTTAGATACATTTATATAGTTTAATTAGCTATTTTATGGAGGAAAGATAATGGATTACGAAGTGATTTTATTTGATGCTGATGGCACATTGTTTGATTATGATAAAGCAGAAGCTCAAGCTCTAGAAAAAACATTTAAGTACTTTAATTTTGAATATAATGAAGAAAAACAATTAAAAAAATATAGAGAAATAAATAAACAAATTTGGATAGAGTATGAAAGTGGTAGGATTAGTTCTCAATATATGAGAATTGAAAGATTTAAACAACTTTTTGAAAATTATGATGTAATATTGGATTTACATGAGTTCAGCAAAAAATATTTATCCTTACTTGCAGCTGGGATATATTTAATTGATGGAGCAGAAGAAGTGTGCAGCTATCTTTCTGAAAAATATAAAGTTGTAATTTTAACTAACGGAATCAAGGATGTTCAAAACTCAAGAATCAATAATTCAGTTTTGAAAAAATATATTAAGCATATAATTACTTCAGAAGAAACAGGCTATAAAAAACCAGATGCAGGTATTTTTAATTATACTTTTAATAAAATTGGACATGTTGATAAAGATAAAATTTTAATTGTTGGGGATTCGTTAAGTACAGATATTAAGGGTGGAGTTAATTATGGTATTTCTACCTGCTGGTATAATGCATATGAAAATAAAAATTTAACTGAATTAAAACCTAATTATGAGATTAAAGATTTAAGAGAGTTACTATATTTACTTTAATACTAACTATGATGATTGGAAATTTTTGTTTATATAGAAGGTGAAAACGTGATTAAGCATATTGTAATATCAGAATTTATTACCAAAGTTAGAGAGATAAGAGTAGTTACAGATTATGAAACTTAAGAATGATACTTATATAGAAATTTGATAATGAATTTTTTATTATATTTATCTGAACTATACTAAAGATCATCTCGTATATGTAGAAAGGATGTTTAGAATAGGAGAGATAAACTTGAAAAATAATAAAATCATCATAATCTTTATTATAATATTTTCAACTTTAATAGTAGGTTGTACAAAAGAAATGAAAAATTCAGAAAATAAAATCATAAACTCAGGAAATAAAATCATAGTTGAAAAACGAACTGGAACAAAAAATAACTATGAATATTATAGTGAAATCAAAGATAGTAAAAAAGTACAAGATATAAAAGATATTCTTGAGAGTGTTAGTTGGAAAAATGCACAAGTAAATATGGCATACCCACCACTATACAAATTTCATTTCGCAAAGGATAATAATGAAGCAAGTGATATAAACTATGAAGTATGGGTGAGTCCCAATAAAGATAAGGTTGAACTTGTAATTGATAACAAAGCTAAATACATTCAATTGGACGAAAAGAAATCAGCAAAATTATTTGAAACACTTACTGGAAAGAAGTTAGGAGAACTCTAATGAATTAATTTTATACTGAAACTTTCAATATTTAAGAATAAAAACAGGTATTCTAATACTATATCACAGTATTAGAATACCTGTTTTAACTTTATATGAATTATTATTTTGAAGAAGGTGTAATCTGCGATAACAATATTCCTGCTAGTATAAGAATACAACCAATATAGCCTTTAGTACTCATAGTTTCTCCAAGTATTATGGCACCACCTATAGCACCAAATACAGATTCCATGCTTAAAATAATAGCTGCATGAGATGGCTTTGCATTCTTTTGAGCTACAACTTGAAGAGTATAGGCTACACCAACAGATAAGAGACCACCATAAAGAATTGGAACTATAGCATTTGATATACCAATTATAGTAATTTGCTCAAAGATTAAAGCAGTTATTAAGCTTAGCACAGAACAGGTTGCAAATTGAATACATGATAATTTCAAAGGCTCTATCTTATCAGAAAAATAATCTATTGATAGTATATGTATAGCCCAAAATACAGCTCCTATAACTTCAAGCAAGTCTCCATAACCTATGCTAAAATCTCCATTTACACTTAAGAGGTAAAGTCCAATAACAGCTAGTCCAACTCCAATCCATGAACTTTTACCAATTTTATGTCCTAGAAATAGTCCTATTATCGGCACAAGAACCATATAAAGTCCTGTTATAAAACTTGCCTTACCAGCAGTTGTGTATATGATTCCTACCTGCTGCAATGCTGAACCAGCATACAAAATAGTTCCAATCAATATACCAGGTAAAATTCTTTTCTTATAATTGACTTCATTAGTCTGCTTGTCATTACAAGTCGATTTCTTCTTTTTCTCAAAATAAATTATCAATGGGATAAGAGAAAGACTGCCGAGACCAAATCTTATTCCGTTAAAAGTAAAAGCTCCTATAGCTCCTGTAACAACTCTTTGGGCAACAAATGCAAAACCCCATATAGCGGCAGTAAGTAGTAAGAGCATATTAGCTCCTAATCTTTTATTATTCAGTTCAATCATCTCCTTACTTGGTAGTTTATATTTATACACTATTATAGCGTAAGCGTATCATAATGGATAGATGAAATATTACTTGAAGAGCAGCATTAGTATTTAAATGAAGATTTTACTGTTTTAGCAATTAGTTGCAGATTTCCAATTAAGATTATAATATACAAATTAAACTGGTTTTATATATATTTTAACAAATGTTTAGTATAATAGGTATGCGAGGTGATATTTTTGAACGTAAACAATTTCTTTAGCTTGCTCCTATTGGTATCAGCATTTACACTACTTTATTTAGGTTATTTTTCATGGAAAAGAAATAAGAGATATGTTTCTATATCTTTGCTTCCTGTATTAATTTATGCATTTGGATATTCATTTGAAATATTATGTACAAGCCTTGCAAAGGTAAAGTTCTGGATTAAGGTAGAATATCTAGGAATATCATTTTTACCTGTAGTATGGTTAATATTTGCACTTAATTTTACTGGGTATAAAGAGAAATTAAAAAAGAGTACTTTGATTCTACTATATATTATACCTGCTACTACATTAATCCTAAATTATACAAATGATTTTCATCATCTGTTTTATAAAAAGTTAACTATGAATAATACTGGTATTTTCCCAATTGTTGAAATAGTAAAAGGGCCTTGGTATTGGGTAAATATTGGCTATACGTATTCAATAATGCTTATTGGATTAATAGTTTTAATGCTAGCTTATTCTAAAGCGGTATCAATTATAAAGAAGCAGTTATTATTTATAATAGTAGCTTGGATAATTCCTTGGATTTCAGATATTGTTTATA
Organism: Clostridium sp. TW13; assembly: GCF_024345225.1. Lineage (NCBI taxonomy): Bacteria > Bacillati > Bacillota > Clostridia > Eubacteriales > Clostridiaceae > Inconstantimicrobium > Inconstantimicrobium mannanitabidum. The sequence goes on along the minus strand of NZ_BROD01000001.1, from coordinate 1,752,146 downwards.
TGCTTGGATTTATAAACTTTCATATAGATTTATGTCCACTTACATTTTCTATTTCAGGAATAATTTCTAGCTTTGCTATATTGAGATTTAGGTTATTAAAACTTACCCCCATAGCATTAGAAAAAGTCTTTTCTAATATGTTAGATGGGGTTATAATCTTAGATTCTGAAAATAACATAGTTGATTTCAACAATTCATCAAAAGGTATTATCTCAGAATTGAATCATCTCGAATCTTGTGGAAAAAAAATTGATGAGGTTTTGATGGAAAATAAAGAAGTACTAAATGCTATAAATAGTCCTTCCTGTAATGAAAGTCTAATAAGTATAAGGAATAAAGATGAATTAAAATATTATAAGATGAATATTAACAATATATATGAAAAAAATGATGCTGCTATCGGAAAAATACTGATTTTAAATGATGTTTCAGAAGAAAAAAAGAATGAAGAGAAAATAAGTAAGTTATTAAAGCTGAAAGAAGCAATGCTAAAGATAAGTTATTCATTTAATGAAATTTCTAATATTAATGATTTTCTACAATTTATTTTAGATGAAGTTATTAATTGTATTGATGAACGAATTTGTGGTTCCATATTATTTTTAGGGCAAGATAAAAATTTGAAAATAGTTGCATCTAAAGGTTATGATTTAGAAAAGATTAAAGCATTTACGCTAAAACTTGAGAATCACTTTGCATGGGAAAGTAGTGGAGAAAATATAACTAAAACAGTTATTATTAATGACCTTGATAAAATGGAAAGTATAAGTATATTAGATACTGTAGAAGGGGAAAAAATAAAATCTTGTACTAGTTCACCAATTATTATAGATGGTGAGTTATATGGTTTCTTAAACATTGATAGTATATATAATAATTACTTTAGCGAAGGGGATTTGGAGTTAATGGAATACATGAGCAATCAGGTTTCTATTGCTATTGCTAAGCATAAACTTTATGAAGAAATCATCTATTTATCTAGATATGATAAATTAACTAACGTATATAATAGAAGTTCTTTTCAAAATATAGTTGATAATATCTATAATGATGATTCAAGTAAAAAAGATTTTGTTTTAGCTGTTATGGATGTAAATGATCTGAAAATTATTAATGACAATTACGGTCATTTAGCTGGAGATGAATTGATTAAGAGATTTGCAAAGGGATTAAAGGGATTAGCTAAAGATGCTGATATTATAGGAAGATTTGGTGGAGATGAATTTGTTGGGGTTTTCTTTAATATAGATGTACAAAATTTAACCAATAGATTTGAAGAACTTATTAAACTCTTCAAGAAAAATCCAATAATTTTTGAAGATTACAAATTTGTCTGTAGCTATAGTTATGGACTTGCTAACTCTGCAACAGATGGAATTAAATTTGATCAATTAATAAAAATTGCTGATAAACGTATGTATAAATATAAGAATATAGTGAAAAGTAAAAAAGTTTTAACTAATTCTAATGTATAATCTATATATTAGAATTAGTTTAGATATTCAGTAAATTCTTATTATACATAAAGAAATTTATCCGATAGCTAGCATCCGTAACACTCCAACTTCTTTAAGTTGGAGTGTTACGGATGCTAGCTCCTGGATAAGTTCAACTAGATTCAGATGGGAATCAAACCTCACCTGAATCTAGTTGAACTTGATAACATAATATTATCTAAGCATATGAATATAGCAGCTACAAGATAGATTAAATTTACTATCTTGTAGCTGCTTCTTTTTTCAACCTAAGATTACTATTTTCCTTTCCAAGTATAGATGAATCCATTATAAACGCACGACAAACGCAGGCCTGATTATCTAAAGAAATACTTCTTATGACTATATTTCTTGCACCAGTGAACTAAATCTTAAAGTATTGTTTATTTACTAAAAATTCTATATATTAATGGGGGATTATCAATAGTATAAATTTGTAATGAATATCCTTGAGAAATTTTCGATTAGTATCTATACGTTAAGTTTTAAAATCATAAATATAAACATATTATTAATTAGATACTATATTTTAGTAAAATATATTTTTGGTGAAAGGTACAAATTAATATGAGGGGTATAAACATAAAAAAGTTTTTTAACAATCAAGTTGTAGTAAATATTATTATTTCAATAGCATCAATTATTCTAATATATTTACTTACTTCTATATATTTTGCTAATCATTTCTTTTTTAATACGGTAATAAATGGAGTGAATGTTTCATTAAAATCACATAAGGAAGCAGATGAAATAATTGAAAATTATGTTAAAGGATACGAATTACAGTTAGTTGAAAGAAATGGAGAAACAGAAAAAATAATAGGACAAGATATAGAAATGCAATACAATAAAAAAAATAGCATTTCTAAGATTTATAAAAGGCAAAATTCCTTTAAATGGATAGACTTTTTAGTAGAGCAGCAAAGATATTATATAGACGATTTATATGTTTATAATAAAGATATTCTAGAAAATAAGATAGCTGAGTTGAATTGTTTAAATAGAGCTATTGTAGAATCTCAAAACGTAAGCTTTAAGTATTCAAATGGTTCCTATGAAGTGATTAAAGAAGTGTATGGAAATAAAATATATAAAGATAAATTAAATACCGCCATAGAGATGAGCATATTAAAAGGGCAAACAAAACTAGATTTAAATGAAAATCTTTGTTACGAAAATCCAAAGTACACTTTAAATTCTGATAAAACTTCTGAAACTAAGAACTTACTAAATAAGTATGTGAAAGCAAAAATCACTTATATATTTGGAAGCAAAAATGAAATATTAGATGGAAATATAATAAATCAGTGGATTAGTGTTGATAAAAATTTACAAGCAATAATAAATGAGAAAGCAGTTTTTCAATATGTGGTAGGACTTAGTAAAAAATACGATACAGTTGGGATTTCAAGAAAGATAAAAGCATCTACAGGTAAAACAATAGAAGTTCAGGGTGGTTTTTATGGTTGGAAAATTAATTGTGCTAGTGAATCAAAAGCATTATTAAAAAATATAAAACTTGGTGAAATACTTAAAAAAGAACCTATATATACTCAAAAAGCTTCATCTAGGGATGAAGATGATATAGGAAATACTTATGTAGAAATTAATATAACAGAGCAGCACTTATGGTTTTATAAAGATGGAAAACTTATAACTCAAGGTGATGTAGTAACAGGGAATCCTAGCAGAGGCAATTCTACCAAGATTGGAGTTTACATGCTCAATTATAAACAAAAAGGATCAACGTTAAGAGGAGCCAATTATGAAACTGGAGTAACTTATTGGATGCCTTTTAACGGAAATATTGGAATACATGATGCAAGCTGGAGATATTCTTTTGGTGGAGAGATTTATAAGAGTAATGGAAGTCATGGATGTGTAAATGCTCCATTATATTTAGCTAAAAAAATTTTTGATAATATAGAAGATGGAACACCCATTATTTGTTATGAAGAGTAGAAATATAGTTTATTATTGTATGATTGACCTAATATAGTATTTTTATTTTGATATATCAGTAAAGGCGATAAACATTTAAAATATTAATGTTTATCGTCTTTATTTATATGCAATAAAAGCATAATTATTTTGTAGTTGATTCTTTTATAGGGATTTCTTAGAGAATATATTGAAAGTTTGACTATTATATGTAAGTTTTGTTATTATAAAGCTATATAAATTTATGAATATCTTATTATTCTAATTCTAGAATCAGTTAGAAAAGCATCTATACATGAATTTTATTTAAGCTATAGAATAATTATAAAAAGGTGGTAATATAATGGGGTTTGAAGTTGAAAATATGAATGTTCATTTCGATAAATGTGCTTCAGATTATGACAGGAATTTTTATGAAGATCTTGGTATGTGTGAGTTCTATGACGAGATAGAAAAACAAATTAATATCTGTGGAGAACCAAAAAGCATTTTAGTTCTTGGATGTGGGACAGGACTTGAAATAGAAAGAATTAAGCATTCAGCAACAGTTACTGCAATTGATATTTCATCTGGAATGTTGGAAGAGTTAAAGAAAAAGGAACTATCTTCTAAGGTAACATTAAATACTATCTGTAACTCATATTTTGATGTTTCCTTTGCTGATAATAATTTTGATCTTGTGCTTTCCACTTACTCTCTACATCACTTTACAGTACAGCAAAAAACTGAACTTTATAAAAAAATATATAAGTGTTTAAAACCAAATGCCTGCTTTATAAATGGTGATACTGTTTGTAATGACAAAGATACTGAAATTAACTTATTAAATAATGCGATGGACATATATGAAAAAAAGCAACTTCCTTTTGGAAGCATTCATATTGATGTTCCACTTGCATTAGATACTGAACTTGCTTTACTTTCCGATGCAGGTTTTAGCAATGTTTCAGTGGAAAGAAGATGGAATAAGGCTACTCTAATTAAAGTAGTGAAATAACAAGTGCAAAGTGATATTTTATGATAAGGCTTTATAGATATATTTTATAATAAAGATTTTTGAAGGGAACTTTTAGAATGAAGTTCCCTTATGTCTTTGTTAAAGTTTTCAAACAGAATAATACTTTTACTAATTCTGAACACGAAAAAGCATGGATTATAAGAGTGACCATTAATGAGTGTAAAGATTTTATGCGAAGTTTTTGGAAAAAAAGGTTCTGTTGCACGAGTGCAGTTACTCTGGCAATAGAGAATACTGAAAATAGAGAGGTTGTATCTTTAGTCTTAGAGCTTCCTGAAAAATATCGTAGTGTTGTATATCTATATTACTTTGAAAATTATAGTACAGCTGAAATTGCTAAATTGTTAGACAGAAAAGAAACAACAGTACGTACGCAAATGAAGAGAGCAAGAGAACTCCTTAAAAGAAAAATGATTGGAGGTTTTGATAATGAATAATAAATATATCGACGGAATGAATGAAATAAAAGTTGATGAAGAGTTTAAAAGAAAAATTATTAACAATATTGATCAGGACAATTCCCACAATAATTTGCGAGCTTTTACTTTTAAACCAATAGTTATAACTATGCTGGCTGTTTGTGCTTTCACTCTAGTTACATTCATTGGTATCCCTTTCTTTCAGAGTAATAATACTGCAAAGCAAGGGATAAAACAAAATGCTGCACTTTCACTATTTAATGGCTTTGAAATTACTACCTTTGCGAATACTGAAACTTCTGTAGAAATAAAACCCAATGTAGAGTTTGTTATTGGAAGATACAATCCAATAATGAGCAATGTGCCAGGGTTTCCATTAAGAATAACTTGCGATAAAGCAGAAATCATTAAACTAACAGTTACAGATGGAGAATTTTTGCTATGGGCTAATCCAATAGTCACTAATAAAGGAAGTACTTTAGAAATTAAATCAGGGGAGACTATTTACTGGACACCTATAAGTGAGAAGAGCAATAGTAGCATTCCTAATTGTACTCTTACTATTGAGGCATATAAAAATGATAGTAAGCTTGGCAGTAATACAATAAATATTAAGTCAGATAGCAATGGTAATTATTCAGGTATAGTATCAAAATAAAATCACATTAATATCCAAAGGCTAGATAATAAAACAAGAAAAAAGTATATTTTTTTATATGTAAAATTATTTAGTAGATATATACTATAATAAGATAAACTCTGCCAATTCGGAGAAAAGCAGTTTATAAAGGAGGATCTAACTACAAATGAACTATGTAAAATACTTACGTGATAAAATTGGTCATGATGTAATAAATCTTACAGGAGTAAATGTATTAATAATAAATGAAAATAATCAAGTTTTGCTTCAAAGAAGGGGAACATATCCATTTAAGTGGGGATTAATTGGAGGCATTACAGAGTTAGGTGAAGCTCTTGAAGAGACTGCAATCCGAGAAACAAAAGAAGAAACTGGATTGGATATTAAAGATTTAATCTTATTTGGAACGACATCAGGAGAAAATTGTTATATACATTTTCCCAATGAGGATAAAGCCTACTTTATAACTATAGGATATGTAACTAAAAATTTTAGTGGAGAGTTAAGTATTGATAATTTTGAAACTAAAGAATTAAAATTTTTTGGCTACAAAGATTTACCTAACAATATACCTAATAGTCATAGAATACTTTTAGATAAATATTTTAATGTTTAAACAAGCATTTTTACTATAAATATTTATATATTTTTATATAAACATATATTTAAGTATTAAAAGAGTTATATGCTAGTTAAACAATCTGTAAAAATAATAATTTATAAAATAAGGCAGGAATATTAATGATGAATGTAAACGAAGTATGTAAAATTATTAATCTTCAGGAGCATATCACAAAGGAAGTAATTAAATTTGATAAGAATTTTAATTATTCTATTATTCAGAAGAGTATCACTAAATTTCAAGATAGAAATACAAGAGAAGAGGGTAGACTAGAAATAAAAAATATTCTGGGAGAAGATGAAGATGGCGTCAAGATATTGTCATGTATGCTTTATTGTGCAGCTGAATGTTATGCAAAATATGAACAGCTTGGAATAAGTGATAAAATATTTACAGATACCATGAAATGTTTTACTAGGTTCATAAATGAGCATTATGAAAGTTATGGATACTATGCATTTGATCGTGATTGGTGGACTACAAGACAGATTTCGTTGCAGTTGCTTAGAATAGGGCAACTAGAATATGAGCTTGGGATTATGGATGGGGAAAAGACAGTAAAATTGCATATTCCATCTGATGCAGATATTACTCAAGAAAAATGTGATGAATCATTAAGTGAGGCAAAAAAGCTAATTGAAGCAAAATTTCCTGCTTACGCTAAATGTGAATGGACATGTTTTTCATGGTTGCTAAGTCCTGCATTAAAAAAACTTTTGACAGCAAATTCAAACATACTGAGATTCCAGAAAAGGTTTAGGATTCTATCATGTAATGAAGATGAAGATGAATTTTTAGAATGGGTATATAAAAGAAAAGATTATCCACTGAATGAACTTCCAGAGAATACTACACTACAAATAAATATGAAAAAATATTTATTATCTGGTGGCAAGGTTGGAGAAGCTTTTGGCATTATGAAGTTAAAATAATAGACTATATCTAGAACTTTCCTCATTGCTTGGAGTTATCTTTATTAAACAATTGGGAATGATTTTTACTTCTCAGCATAGTTGAAGTAAAAATCAACGAATATTGATAAATTATTTATAGCAATTACAAGATAGATTTAAATAAATATCTTGTGGTTGCTTTTTTCTTAAGCTATGTTAAAGAGCTGTGCTGATAGTATGCTTTTAGAGTATTGCAAATTAAATTTAAAAAGATATTGTTAATTTTTCACTTCATTGTTTGGAGATAACCTTAACATACAAGCAGGGACACCTGCCTCAAAAATAGAGTTGTCATATTCTATAAATCCAAAAGTTTCATAAAGAAGTTTTTCTTTTTGTAGAGGTTCTATATCTCCTTTCAATACATTTACTGTAATATGTTTTGAGCAATCCAATTGCTTTAATGAAAAATCAACTAACTTTGATCCTACTCTTACAAAATCAAATGCTTCAAATACTCCCAAGAAGGTTATTCTATTATAAGTTCGTGAAAAAGCAACTATTCCCATACATTGTTTTCAATTATCATTAATTGCCATGTATGCTTCATTTTTTTGTATTTTTGAATTCATGTATAAATCAAAACCTTCATAGAAAATGTTTAAATCTTCAATTAGATTTTGAACTATTTTATCTGCTTCATGAGCAAGATTAAGCCAAATTTCACAATCATCAAAAGATAATTTTTGAATTATTATATTATCCATGTTCGCTACTCCTAATAGTTTATTTGAACTACTATAGTCTACAGTTCATATAGTGGTCTAATTAATTATATATCATACGATTGTAAATTTTCAAATATTTAACACTCGTTATACATAAATCAATTTACTACAAAGCAAACTTCCTTGTTAAATATTTGTATTTATAAAGTTGTTTGGTATATAATTGAATAAATAGTAATTTGAAAGGAGGCTTATTATGGGGGAATTATCAAAGTTACCTAACATAGGAAAAGAAGTTGAAAGACAGTTGAATGAAGTAGGTATATTTACTTATGATGAGTTAAAAGATACTGGTGCAAAACAAGCTTGGCTCAGAATACAAGAAATTGATGCTTCTGCATGCATTCATAGGCTTCTAGCTTTAGAAGGTGCAATTCAAGGTGTTAAGAAAACAGAATTGCCGCAAGAATTTAAAGCAGACTTAAAAGATTTTTATAATTGTCATAAGATTTAATTTGTGTTAAAGGTTTAAAATTTAGAAATATATATAATTATTTATCAATAGATAATATGGAGGAAATTATGGAATTAATATGGGAAAAACTTTATAAAGAGGCTATGAAGGTAATAAACCCTCATGAAGTATCAAATGCTATGTGGGTTGGAAGTGTTGCTTCAGCTGTGCTAACAAAAAAAGGCAACATCTATACAGGTATTTGTATTGATACAAATGGTTCATTGGGAATGTGCGCTGAGAAAAATGCTTTATCAACAATGCTTACTCAAGGAGAAAATGAAGTAGTTAAAGTAGTTTCTGTCTATAAGGATGGAAAAGTGATTCCTTCTTGTGGAGCATGCAGAGAATTTATGATGCACCTTGGAAAAGATGCAGAAAATATTGAAATGTTACTTGATAATGAAGGAAGGACAAGCAGACTAATTGACTTACTTCCAGAATACCCAAGATATAAATAACCTTATTAATAAGATAGCAGTAGTTAAATTCTAATATATAAATGGAGGATTCATCATGGATTGTGGCTTTCAAAGAGAAAATGGATGGTTTAGATATAGAGCAGCAGCAATTATTATTGAAAATGGATGTGTGCTTTTTGCTAAAAACGAAATAGATGATTATTATTATTCTATTGGTGGAGGAGTGCATTTAGGAGAAAAGGCAGAAGATGCGGTAAAACGAGAAGTACTTGAAGAAACAGGTATAGAATACGAAGTTGAAAGATTAGTATTTATTCATGAAAATTTCTTTGATGGAACCGGATCATTGGATGGATTAAAGTGCCATGAGGTCGCATTTTATTTCTTGATGAAACCTAAAGGAACTCAAGAACTTAACAGTAATAGCTACTCACAAGGTGTTCGTGAATATATGCATTGGCTACCGATTGAAAAACTTAAAGATTATATAGCTTATCCAAGCTTTTTTGCCGAAAAATTGTTATGCATTGGTGATACTATTGAGCATATTGTTACCTGTGAGTAATTAAATTTGATTTATGGGGGAACTTTCAATGAGAAATATTGTGTTCCAAGAAAATATTTTTGAGCAACTGATGAATGAAGATGAGTTAATTCGTTTTAGTATGTTTTATGCAATACGTTCAACTAAGGAGTCTTTTATTGTAACAAATGATACTAATATAATTATAGGACAAGAACGTCCAACAGCTCCATTGTGGATATATATTAAAAATGATTTATCATCTGATGAGAGAGAAGACATTATTAAAATTATATGTGAAACACTTACACTTAATCCTTGTCTTAATATAGATGGAGAAGAAAAATATCTTAAACCAATACTTAGAGAAGTTTCAAACATTTCTGGAATTCCACTTAAGATAAACATAATCAAAAATTCATATGTTTGCCATAAACCTATTCACCCAAAAATGATTTATGGTGGTTTATCAGAGGCAACTGAAAATGACTTAGAAATCCTTACTATCTTCTCTAAGGATAATTGGGAAGATATTGGCTTTGGAATGCTTACGTCAGATCAAGCTAAGAAATTCGCTCAACGAAAATTAGATAATCCTGGTTTTCATGTATGGAGAAATGAAGATGCCAGAATTGTAGCAATGGCCACTGTACATAAATATATGAATGTTGCTATAACTGATGGTGTTTTTGCTGATAGAAATGAACGGAATAAAGGATATGCTAAATTTTTAATGTACAAAATCACAAAAGATTTGCTTAATGAAGGTTTTATACCTATGCTATATGCTGATCGTGAAAAACCAATTCCAAATCATATATATAAAAGCATCGGTTATGAATATTATGGTGAGATTGCTGAATATAGATTTTTCTAAATTATATCTAATATTTTCAACTAATAATAGAAGGTGTTTAGATTATGAGAGAAATACCGCTTTATAATTCTTTTGTTAAAATTGAATCAATTACAAAAGGTATGTCAAGTGATAAAAAATATTACATTGAAACAGTTGATGGACAACATATGCTGCTTCGTATTGCAGATGCATCTGAGTATGCTCAAAAAAGAACTGAGTTTGAAAACATGAAACATTTGGCTTCGCTTGGTGTGCCAATGCCATCACCCATTGATTTTGGTACTTGTGATAATGGTAAAAGTGTATATACATTAATAAGTTGGATTGATGGCGTTGAAGTTGAAACACTTTTGCCAAGCTTAACCCTAAAAGAACAATATATTTTTGGGGTAGAGTCAGGGCAAATTCTTCAAAAAATTCATTCAGTTCCTTTAACAACTATATGTGACAATTGGGCTGAACGATACTTTTCCATAATTGATCCCAGATTAGAAGCATTTCGCTCTGAGGGCATTCATTTTGAAGGAGATACTATTATTTTATATTACCTTGAAAGTAATAGAGATTTATTATGCAATCGACCACAGTGTCATCATCACGGTGATTATCATATGGGGAATATGATACAATCAGACACTAACCGTTTATCAATTATTGATTGGCATACTGTTGACTTTGAGGGTTACGGAGATCCTTGGTATGAGTTCAATCGTATTGGTATTAAATTTGGCAGATTTGCATCTGGACAGATTGACGGTTACTTTAATCATGATGTGCCAGAGAAGTTTTGGAAGTTGTTTGCTTATTATCTTGCAGCAAGTGCAATAACATCCATTGTCTGGGCTAAATATTTTGCTCCAGAAAGAATACAAGATATTTTAAAGATGAATACGGATATCTTGCATTGGTTTGATGATATGAAAAATCCTATTCCAACATGGTATCTACGAGATTTTTCTTAATTGAATAATGTGAGTTTAAATGTATCAGCTCGATTGCTTAAATGGAGAGATAGTTGAATATAAAGAACAACCTCAATACCAATACTTAACAGTAGCACCATCAGGAGATTTTATTGTAGCAGATTATTATGGTATTGAACTTATTAAAACAACAATAAAAGATATGAAGCTACTGGATAGCCCACTTAAAATGGATATGATTAAATTTTACAAATGGATTGATAACAAATTATTAATTGTTTGCGAAGAATTCTTAAACTGGAGTAATTCTGTAGAGCTTGAACTTGACTGAGATACTTTGGAAATAAGGAAAAAATAATTACAATTAGGAAGTGGTTCGCACTCTTCTTACAAAGCTATGTAAAGATTATTTTTATTTTGTGAGGTGGATTTAAATGGGAAATGTATATATTTTTAGAGGTAAAGCAGCAACAGGCAAGACAACATTATCAAATTTGCTTGGTCAAAAATTATCAATCCCTGTTTTCCGTAAAGACGATATTGTTGATGCTTTAAAAAGTAGTAAAAATATCGACAAAGGGATCATTAACAACGAAGTGTACTATAACATTTTATATAGAATAATTCAGACAAACCTCGATTTAAGCTCTAGTTTCATTTTGGATATTGCTCTTGGTGACAGGAACAATGCAAAGGCTTTTTTTGAAAGATTAGATTTTAAGGACAATGTTGTTTTTAAATTTTTTATTGATTGTAGTGATGAAAATGAATGGAAGAGAAGACATTTAAAAAGACTTGAAAATCCTTTGCTTCACCAATCATTTAAATCCTTAGAACACGTAATTGAGCATTATAAAAATGCAGATGTAAATCCATTTGAGGATGAATATATAATAGATAGTGCCGATTCATTGGAAAAAAATTTTGAACAAATCAGTAAAATCATCAGTTCATTCAAATATAAAAATGAAAAGATAGAAGATTACGAGCATAATATATAATTCACATTCTTCTTAAAATATGAAATAATGGACTTAAAAATATGTAAAAGAAAAATAGTAATTTGATGAAAGGATAAATTATGTATAAAGATATAAATTTAAACATTCATTATTCTGCACCTGAAGAAATATGGAATAAATTAAATGATGTTTATCAATCTATGCCATACTGGGCAGGAAATGATAATGAAGTAAAATGGATTGGGAAAGATGTTGATTTATGGGCTTCTGTTGAACCTAGTGGAATTCAAATCTCAGGTATAATGCCAGATTGTATTTGGAATGAATGGTATAGTAGTCTTAAACATAAATTGACAGAATCACTCGGATACGAAATTGGAGAACCAGAAGAAGGTTATGCTTTTAAATATTGGGAATAGATAAATTCAAATTAATAGAGGTATACCAAAATAAAATACATAAATATATAATTATGCGAGTGTTACAATGAAAAAAGTCATTATAGTAATAGTGGGTTTTTATTAAGTGAAACTTGATTTAGGTGGGATGTATTCCAATCTAAATCTTAGTTGAACTTATCCAGGCGCGTGAATCGGTTAGCAGATATCTCGAATCTATGATTAGATGATGATTGCTTACTCTGTGAGTACTCATCTGACTTTAGGGAGAGGAGTTTCATATAAAATTGGAGTGTTATGGATGCTAGATATCGGATAAATTATGAAATGGAGAGAATCAATATGGATGTTTATGAAATTAATGATACAAAATGTTTGGAAAAATTATTTGAAGGTTGGCAGGAAACATTAATTTGGTCATGTCTACAAGGCTGTATGGGAAGAGCATATGCGGACAGTGTTTCTAATCCTAAATCAGCTCAAATAGTTATAGGTGATTTTTGTTTTTTTGCAGGCGAGGTTAATAATGAACTTATACTAAATAAGCCGGATTATTATAAATCAAATTTTGTAATTATGATTCCACAACATAATGAGTGGAGCAAGCAGATTGAGCAGACATATAGAGAAGGTGCAAAAAAAATATCCCGTTATGCAATTAAAAAGGAACCTAATGTATTTGATATTGTAAAGTTAAAAGAAATAGTTGATAATATAAAGAAACCATTTAATATTCAGATGATAGATAGAGATATTTTTAATCAGATTATTAAAAATCCATGGTCAAAAGACTTATGCTCACAGTTTAAAGATTATGAAGAATATAAAAAACGAGGACTTGGCGCTGTAATAATAGAAGATGGAATTGTTGTTTCAGGAGCCTCCTCATATACTGTATATAACGAAGGAATAGAGATAGAAATTGATACTAGGGAGGATTATAGAAGAAAAGGGTTAGCATTGGTTTGTGGGGCAAAACTAATTCTAGAGTGTTTGAATAGAGGTTTATATCCAAGTTGGGATGCACACAACAAAGGTTCTGTGGCTTTAGCCGAAAAACTTGGATATCATTTTGATAAAGAGTATGTAGCGTATGAACTAATTAACTATTAATTTATATGAGAATTTTACGTAGTTTGTATATGTTAATAAATTATAATTTATTTTAGATAACTAGAGAAGACGAAGGAGTACTATATGATAATAAGAAAAGCTGAAATGAAGGATTTAAAGGAACTTTTAGAAATATATAATTATGAAGTAAAATATGGAGTAGCAACATTAGATTTGAAGCCAAAAACTATAGAAGAGTGGGAAGAATGGTTTTATATGCATAATGTTGATAACCATCCATTATTTGTTGCAGAACTGAATAACTGTGTTGCAGGATATGCTAGCCTATCTTCCTATAGGGAAAAAGAAGCCTTTAAGACTACAGTAGAATTATCTATATATATTAATGTGGACTATAGAAAAAAAGGGGTTGCTTCTGCTCTAATGAAGTTTATTTTGGATGAAGCTAAAAAGGATGACAAGATACATACAGTAGTTTCTGTCATTACAGCAGGGAATGAAGGCAGTCGTAAGTTGCATGAAAAATTTGGGTTTGAATTTTGTGGGACAATTAAAGAAGTTGGAATGAAGTTCGGAGAATATAGAGATATCGAAAATTATAGGTTAGGTGTGTAGTTTTCTTCATCTACTTAAGAGTGAGCCAGTTATGATAAAAAATAAAAGTTTACCTTATAGAATAACTTAATATAATTATGTATATAACAGCTGCAAGATAGAATAAATAACTATTTGGCAGCTGTTTGTTTTTATTCCTAAACCCATATGTTTTGAATTCTAATTACTATAGATCAACACTTTTCTAAGTATTTGCATTTATAAAGTTTCTTGGTATATAATTAAACAAATAGTAATTATAGGTGGTAATAGCATGATAATATTAGAAACTCAAAGGTTAGTTTTAAGAGAAATGACACAAGCAGATTTATCAGACCTTTGTAACATTTTACAAGATGAAGATGTAATGTATGCTTACGAGGGTGCATTTAGCGCTGGTGAAGTTCAAGAGTGGCTTGACAGGCAAATTAGACGTTATAAAGAATATGGCTTTGGCCTATGGTCGGTTGTTCTGAGGGAAACTGGTGTAATGATAGGACAATGTGGAGTCACAATGCAAGATTACAAGAACACCAAGATAATGGAAGTTGGTTATCTTTTTCAAAAACAATACTGGCATCATGGATATGCAAGTGAAGCCGCAATTGCCTGTAAAGAATACGCCTTTGATAAGCTGAATGCTAAAGAAGTATATTCTATTATTCGCGATACAAATATACCATCACAAAACGTAGCAATACGAAATGGAATGACTCGTATAGATGAATTTATCAAGCATTACCGTGGAGTTGATGTTCCTCATTTTCTATTCTCTACTAAGAAGATATTATGAGAATACCAAGTGCAACAAATTCTAAGTAAAATAGAATTAACCGCTAAAATTACTTTATAGATGATTACTTAAAGCATATCTTAAATGAGAAACCAATTACAGCAAGGCATAAAAAGGGGAGATATAGATGTTTGAATTCAAGGATTTTAATTATTTAACTGATGGGGAAATTGATTTAAAGATTGAAGAGAAAGCACCATCCAACGAAGAAAAGGATTATGTACCTGCATATAAATATAAAATCACTCTACATAATTCAGAGGATAACATAGGTACTATTGATATTCGAATCGGCTACAATGAGAATCTGTATTACGGTGGTCATATTGGTTATAGGATTGAAGAAAATTATAGAGGACATAGTTATGCTTCAAAGGCTTGTAAAATTATCAAAGACGTAGCAATTGCACATGGAATGAATACTCTTATAATAACTTGCAATCCAGATAACTTTCAATCTCGTAAAACTTGTGAAAAAGTAGGTCTCAAACTTAAAGAGATAGTAGATTTACCACCATATAATGAGATGTATGAAAATGGTGAACGACAAAAATGTATATATGAATGGATTTTAGAATAATTTAAGTAAATACACGACATATTATAAGGAGAAATAATAGTTATGAGAAAAGATCTAACAATAAGACCAGAAGAAGAGAACGATTTTGAAGAAATAGATAAGCTAGTTATTCGTTCATTCTCAGAAGGAACAGATTATTCAGATGGGCTAGATGTTGTAGCTTTAATTAAAGAAATACGTGCTAGTCAATACTATATTCCAGAATTATCATTAGTAGCTGAAATTAGCGGGAAAATAGTTGGACATTTTATGTTTTCACATTTTCCACTATCTACAAATGCAAAAATTGCAGACTATGATAGAAGTATCAAAAAAACAGAGACAGTAATGCTTGGGCCAGTTTCTGTTCATGCAGATTATTTCAGACAAGGTGTGGGTTCTACCATGATTAAATTAGGAATTGAAAAAGTAAAAAAGAAGGATTATAAAGGAATTCAAGTTGAAGGTAATCCTGCATTTTATAATACACTTGGTTTTATAACATCATCAAAGTACAATATTTATCCAACATGTGGATTTCCTATGCACGATCCTAACTGTATGATGTATCAAGAAACATATTCAGGTTCTCTTAAGGAAATTTCAGGATATATAATTTATGATATGTACAAAAATGCATAATTCCTAAGATAGTTATTGATATGTTAAAAGTACTCTACAATAGGAGGAAGTGTAATAAGGAGATTTAAGAACTTATGAACATAGATGTAGAAATTAAAAATAAATTAAAAAATGTTTATTTTATCAATGGTACTGCCTATGCTGGGAAATCAACTATTGTAAAAATGATAGCAGATAGATTAGGGCTTTGTTTTTGTGGTGAAAATTATAATCTTGATAAAGTTCTATCCAAAGTAACACCTAAAGAATGTCCTAACTTATGTTATTTAAAGACAATGAAAAACTGGACTGAGTTCGTATCTCGATCTCCAGAAGAGTATGGTGCTTGGATTACAGGTGGACAAGTTGAAATTACTCCTTTTGAAATTGAAGATTTAATAGAATTATCGCAGAATCAAAAGGTTATTGTTGATACTAATATCCCTGTGGAAGTTTTGCATAAAATATCAGATTATAATCATGTGGCTATCTTATTATCACCACAGTGTATGTCTGTAGATGAATTTTTTAATAGAAAAGATCCAGAAAAATTATTTATCCTTGAGCAAATAATGAAAACAGACAATCCTGAAATCACCTTGGAAAATTTCAAAAAATGTATTGAAAAAGTGAATAGTTTAGAACATTATAATGAATTTTTCAATAGTGGATTTAAATGTTTTATTAGAACAGAAAATAGCAATTTAGAGGATAGGTATAATCAAATTATTAAGCACTTTAATTTGATATAAAAATATTTTTACACTGGAGGGTTACTATATGAACAATAAAACAATGTTAATAATACTAAGAGGAAATTCAGGAAGTGGGAAAACCTCAACAGCCAAGGCATTACAAAGAAAATTTGGACATGGTACAATGCTAATTTCGCAAGATGTAGTTAGGCGAGAAATGCTATATGTAAAAGATGGAGTTAATACTGAAGCAATGCCCCTACTGCTTGAACTTGCACTATACGGAAAAAATCATTGTAATGTAGTAATTTTAGAAGGTATTCTAAATTCTAAATGGTATAAAGAGTTATTTGAAAGTTTAAAGAATGAATTCAAGGATCACATTTTTGCATATTACTTCGATCTCCCTTTTGAAGAAACTTTAAATCGTCATCAACATAAATCTAATGCACACGAATTTGGAGAAAAAGAGATGAGGGAGTGGTGGAATGAAAAAGATTTGTTAGATATTATTCCAGAAATATGCCTACATAAAGATTTAAGTTTAAATGAGACTATTGATATGATCTATAATGATGTTATTAATGAAAGAAGGAATTAACGTAATATCTGTTTATTCTACTCCAGAAAAGGATGATCTAGTGTTACTATTTAAGGCGAAAATTAAAGGACAAGTTGATTGGCAACCTGATGATGAAATACAACAGATAAGCTTCTTTGAAAAGAATAATCTACCTACTCAAATTCATCCGAGGAATATAAAAAGAATTAATGATGCCTATGAAAACAAAACAAGTAATTTATGTATTTTTGAATAAAAGAAAATATTATTACAAATGTATCCTATATTAACTACTTGACTAGCATTCTATACCAATCTCTAGATAATTGCTCTTGAATTTATACACTTATTGGGAATATAATCAAATTAATAGGATTATGATTGCTATAAAATAAGCAATAATTTGTGGAGGGAAAAATGTTAAAAGATAGTTCAACTGAATGTTGGGGTCAGGTAAATGTACTTGAATTTATTGAAAAATCACAAACAAATGATTTTAGGATACATTATATAATGCCGTATACATTAGAAAAGTTAGGAGATGTCAGCGGAAAATATATTCTTGATTTAGGATGTGGAGAAGGTGGATATTCCAGAGCATTAGCAAATGAAGGAGCAATTGTCACGTCTGCAGACTGTTCAGAAGCTTTTATAGAATATGCAAAAAATAAGGCAAATGAAGATGGTTTAAAGATTGAGCATTGTGTCCTTAATGCAAATACTCTAAATGGAATTAAGGATAATTATTATGATATAGTTCTTTGTGCCATGATGTTAATGGATGTTGAAGATTTAGATGGAACCTTAAGAGAAATTTATCGTGCTTTAAAACCAAATGGAAGGGTCTTCATTTCTATATTGCATCCTTGTTTCAAGGGAAAAGAAACTAAATGGATAAAGAATAACAACAACATAGAAGTACTTGTTTCTGATTATCATAATTCAAAGGAATGGATTGGAGAGATTAAAGGTCTGAATGCTCCAATTTTATATAGGCATAGGACTATGTCAGACTATATAAAAGCATTTGTAAAAAATGGATTTAGAATAACTGACATGAATGAACCAATTCCAACAGAAGAGCAAGCGCAGATGTCACCAAGAGTTGCTTGGTTAAAAAAAATACCAATGTATTTGTTCATAGAGTTAGAAAAGTAAATTCAATTTCAATAGGAGGAAAAGTATGCAAATAAAAATTAAAAGAAGTAGATATGATATCGTCATTAATTTTTTAAGTTTATTATCCTTAGTTGGAACAATTATTTTTTTGATTATTTCATGGAATACAATTCCTGATCAAATACCTCAACATTATAATGCTGTTGGTGAGATTGATAAAATAACAACTAAAAGTTCTTTGATTGTGCTTTTAGCTGTTGGATGGATTTTGTTTATTGGATTATGCATTATAGAAAAGTTTCCTCAAATATGTAATACAGGAATAGAAGTAACTGAACAAAACAAAGAAAAAGTATATAGAATTTTAAAGAACATGCTAGGAACTATAAAACTATTAATAGCCTTAGTATTTTCGTATTTGACTTTATACTCAACCAATGTAAAAAATCTATCCCATCTATTTCTACCAACCTTTTTAGTTTTAGTATTTGGCTCTATTACATTTTTTATAATTCAACTAGTGAAAGTAAAGTAAACAAATTTGAACTTATAGAAAATTTGAATTAGAAGTTATTACAATCAGCTTTGTAATCGCCTCTAATTCATTTTTTTACTCATAGTATATAAAATTCAACTGGTATCTATAGAAAAAATACATAGATTTAATCAATATAGAACACCAAACATCATTTATTTGATGGAGGAATAATAAAACTATCATTCACGCCATATTTTTTTAAGATTTCAGAAAAGGTTTTATCTCTCTTCAATTCATCAACTTTTTCATTTACTGCATTTAATAAGTTTGTATCCTCATGTCTAATTCCTGCTGCAGTTTCACCTGGAATGTCTGGCTTAGCTGGATCTTCATATAATTCTCTTAGCAGTAGTGTTTTATTTTGTTGTAGTAGATATGGAAAATTGATAGCATCACTTATACCTGCAGGTATTTTTCCTGAATTTATTGCTGATAATAATTCTTGTTGACTTGGAAAGAGTACAAAATCTTTTATTCTACCTTCTTGTTTTAAATTTTCAGCAAAGGCTACATCAACAGTACCTGACTGCACTCCTATAACCTCATTTTTCAACTCCTCCTTAAACTGTAGTTTTGAAAACTTAGGTACAACAAAAACATCGTAATCTTTATACCATGGATTTGTAAAGGATACAATTTTTTTACGTTCATCAGTAATATAGGTTGCATCAACTATCATGTCAATTTCATCATCTTGTTGTATTTCAGTAAATAATTTATCAAACGGAACATATTTCATTTGTACTTTATTAATACCAAGACGTTTTGCAACTTCAGTTATAATGTCTCCATCTATACCTGTAAGCTCTCCTGTATTTGAATCTATAAAACTATATGGTGGATTATTAGATGAGGATATTGTTAATACTCCCTTCTTTTTAATTCTCTCTAATCTATCAGTTTTAGGTGCATTAATAAACCATGGATTATTACTAACTTTTGCATTACATATATAAGTGATACCAATACAATCAACAAGAAGAATGCTCAAAATCAATAAAAATACATAAAATTTTTTCATAATATATTTCCTCCCCAGTGAGGCTATTTGCTTAATAATTTCAAATTTTAACCTTTTTAGATTATATATGAAAATTTTGTAATATGAATTCGGTGTTTTTAACTAAAATCCATATACGTTAGTGCAGTTCAAAATTATATATAGTTATTATTTATAATTTTATTCTAAACTATTCAATTTCTAATTATTGGTAGATTTGCAATTAGACTATAACAAAAGCCTGTTTTGTCAAACATTTGTATTTATATGACTATTTAGTATATAATTAAACAAATAGCACTTGAAGGGGAGATTATAATGGTTTTATTAGTAGTTGATGCACAAAAATTAATAACAAATGAAAAATTATTTAAGTTTGATGGCTTTGTATCTAATGTTAAAAAGGTAATAGCTACTGCCAGGGAAAACAATATTGAAGTAATATATGTACGCCATGATGATGGAGTTGGAAGTGAATTAACAAAAGGAAATGATGGCTTTGAAATATATGAAGAGTTTCAGCCAATGAAGAACGAAAAAATATTTGATAAACAAGTTAATAGTGCTTTTAGAGGGACAGGCTTGTTAGAGCACTTAACAGACAAAGGTGAGAAAAATCTAATAATTGTTGGACTTCAAACAGATTATTGCATTGATGCAACAATAAAATGCGGATTTGAACATGGGTTTAACATAATAGTCCCTGCATATACAAATTCAACAGATGATAATGAATTTATGACAGCAGAGCAAAGCTATAAATACTATAATGAATTTATGTGGAATGGCAGATATGCAGAATGCATTTCTATAGAGGAGACAATAAAAAGAATAAAAGGCTAGCAAATGTGAACATTTTGTAAAATGCTTATCTTGACTACATATAGTATACCACAAAATGAGAAAAATATCAATAGTTGTAATACAGCTGATAAATTGATATTAATTATATAGAGACAATAATTTTATTGAACAAAAATTAATATGTCATTTTCTTGATTTTGTGGGAGGAGATAAAAAATGAAAATTGAAAATGGAATTTATATGTTAGAAATATCTGCTAATATAATGGGGACAACAAAGAATATTAACCCAACGCTAATTTGTGATAAGGATTCACTAATTTTGATTGATACTGGATTTCCTGGTCAATTACATGATATTCATAAAGCAGTAGAGAAGGAAGGGATCCCCTTTAGTAAATTGAACACAGTGATTTTAACTCATCAGGATATTGATCACATTGGAAGTATTGCAGATATCTTAAAAGAGATGCCAGGGAAAATTAAGGTTCTTGCTCATGAAGAAGAAAAAGCATATATAAATGGTGAAAAAAAACCTGTTAAACTTGCTAAACTTGAAGAAGAATTAGCTAATCTTCCGGATAATGTAAAGATGATATACGAAAAGTTAAAAGTAGGTTTTGAAATTAGTAGAGTGAATGTAGATAAAACATTGATTGATGGTCAAGAACTGCCATATTCCGGAGGGATAACTGTTATTTATACGCCAGGTCATACCCCTGGGCATATTGCCTTATACTTAAAGAAATTCAAAGTGCTAATAGCAGGAGATATTCTTAGTGTTAAAGACGGCTTACTTGTTAAAGCAGATGAGAATATTAATTTAGATAATGAATTAAATATGAAATCCTTAAAGAAGTTAACAAAGTACGATATTGAAACAGTAATCTGTTATCACGGAGGTATCTATAAGGATGATGTTAATAAACGTATAGTAGAGTTAGCAAACGACTTATAACAAATCATAGATAAAAGTTTTTAATTGTTTATGCCTAATTAACTAAATTTTACCCCACATAGTTTATATGTGGGGTTAGGTTCATAAAAAATAAATCATTGCATAGAAATATTTAAAGGAGATAGATTATGAAAATACATGATAAATGCCTACCATGCGTGGTGAATCAGGCTATCAAAGTTGCTAACATTACAGGTGTTGATGAAAAGGAACGATTATTCAGGGAGGTTTTTACTTATCTTAGTAAAATGGATTTTGAGATAACCACACCAGAAATTATTGGAGAAGTTTTTAGCATGATAAAAGAGCATACTAATAATCCAGATCCATATAAAGAAACTAGACAGTATTATAATACATTGTTTCTGGATTTATTACCTCAATTTGAAAAGAAGATTGAACAAGCTGCTGATTCATTTCATCTAGCAGTAAAATATGGTATTGTTGGCAATATTATAGATTTTAATCCTATTCACAATACATTGTTAGATGATATCTTTGATTATTTCGAAAAAATGGAACACATCGAATTAGCAATAGATGATTCTGAAATATTAAAGAAAGATATTTTGAATGGAAGAACATTACTATATTTAGGTGATAATTGTGGAGAAATCTGTTTGGACAAAATCCTTTTGAAGAAGATAAAAGAATTAAATCCTAATCTTAAAATATTATTTGGAGTGCGAGGTAAACCTGTTGTAAATGATTCTATAGCTGAAGATGCATACGCTGTAGGAATTAATGAATATGCGGAAATTATAGATAATGGAGATGGTTCCCTTGGAACTGTTCTTAATAGGACAAGCCAAGAATTTAAAGAAGTCTATAAAAAAGCTGATATAGTAATTGCTAAAGGACAAGCAAACTATGAATGCTTAAGTGAAGAAAATAAAAATATCTATTTCTTGTTAATGAGCAAATGTGATGTAATTGCAAATAATATTGGTGTTGAAGAAAAGAAGATGATTTGCATGAAGAATAAATTATACATAGACAACTTAGTGAAAGGCAAATAGTAAATTGAGAGGAGGATTCAATGTATGAATGTAAATAGAAAATGGCACTTATGGGTTATTTCAATATTTATGATATTCATTTATTTTATGGGTATTTATGATTTTTTCATGATGTTATCACATAATAAAGCATATTATGCATCTCATGGCTATGGGTTAGAGGTAATTAAGTATTTTACAAATTATCCATTCTATTTTATGATCTTTTGGATAACTAATTTGTTAGCAGGATTTATCTCTCCAATATTATTAATATTAAGAAATGAATTTTCTAAAAAGTTAGCATTGATATCTGGGATTGCAGATACTATATTGATGATATTGACATTTACATTTAGGAATAGGTGGAATGTACTAGGTAGTAAAGTAGCAGCATTTGACCTTCTTATACTGATAATTACTTTTATATTATATTTGTATTGTAGATATACTTTTAAGAAAACTAGATGAGTCATAATTTAAATGGAATTAATAGATAAATAGAACTTTATAAGAGGTGCTTTATGTTTAAAATAAGAAAAGCAACAATATTCGATGCACTAGGCATAACAATTGTTAATGTATACACTTGGAAAACTACATATTCAGGAATCATACCAGAATATGTTTTGGATTCTCGTATAGCTAAATTAATTGAAAGAACAGAGAAATGTAAAGAAAACCTTAGAGAAGGTAAAGATTATTATGTTGCAGTTTACGAAAATACTATTGTTGGATTCTGCTGGTATGGTAAATCAAGAAATAAAAACTTTAAGGATTCGGGTGAAATATATGCATTATATGTACTTAAAGGATTTCAAGGAATGAGTATAGGTAAAGAGCTTTTATTAAAAGTCAAGGAAGAATTCAAAGAAATTGGTTATAAAAGTTTTATAGTTAATTGTGCTAAAGAAAACTCTTCATTAGGTTTTTATATTTCTATGGGTGGACGTAGTGTAGGTGAATTTCAAGATGGGGATGCTGAAAATTCTATCATTGATGAGATTCTAGAATTTAATATATAATATAGTTGCAAATTTGAAATCCAATAAAATTAAAAAATAAATAGAAACCTATATAAGGAGATGAAGAAATGGGATTATTCAATTTTTTTAAAAAAGGTACAAATAAATTAGATTTTTCCGAAATTGATTCTAATGAAAAAGCTCAAAAATTATATAAAAAAAATATTCTTGCACCACTTTATTTAATGCCACTACGTTTTAATGGAGAGGCTATTCCTCAGAATACATTATATGTACCACCAGTAGTAGTTATGTTAAAGGACAGATATGATGATATGGTGGAAAACTTATTAGTGCAAGAAAAGGTTAATGGATATGAGTGCAAACCACAGTATAGAGGTAATAGTTTTATTCCTTGTTCTTTAACTGTTATAGCTAAGAAAGATGGACAAGAAGTCTTTACGGAAACAATAGAAGTATGGTAAGTAAGTTCCATTTTAGGAGGAATAAGTAGTATGAGTGATAAAAAAATAGTTGTAATATTTCCTGGTGGAAATTATAGTGCAGATTGTCCATTACTATATTATGCAGGCTTTAAATTTGAAGTTCGTGGATATGAAAAAGTAGCGATTAGTTATGGGAATTTGATTAATAAAGGTAACTCAGTTGTTGAGTGTATCGAAGAAATTAAGATGACTGTGTTATTGAAATTACAAAGCATTGATTTCTCTCAATATGATGATATAGTATTTGTTTCTAAAAGTGTAGGTACAGTAATTGCTGGATGGATAGAGGAGAATTTATGTATTAAAGCAAGGCACATATATTTAACACCTATAAAAGAAACACTACCTTATATTAAGAATGGTAAAAATATTATAGCTGTAGTTGCTGGGACAAAAGATAAACTATTAGACACAAATATTCTTAAAGAACACTGTATAAAAGAAAATATTTATTTAAAGTTGATAGAAGGAGCTGGCCATAGGTTAGAAGTTCGAGGCGATATAAATAAAAATATTGAATTATTAAAAGAAATAGTATCAACTTATTAGTATGCCTAATTTAATCAAAATTTGATTACAAATAAAATGGAAAATTAATTAGATTTAGAGTGGAACAGACTGATTCTGGAGGATCAATATATGATTATATCGGTAATTGGTTTGCCAAAAGACCAACTGAAAGTAGTATTTACTATGAACTTTATCAAAATGAAAACTTTATAGTATCAATGTTCTCATATAGAAATTAAAAAACAATAGACTGTAGATAGATTTATATAAAAACTAATCTATCTACAGTCTATTATTATATGCCACATTACTTAATAAACCTTTATTCTTAGACATATACTTTCTCAAAGTCAGTCTATTAATATATTAAAAAATTGCAGCAACTACCTCCGCCCAATATGAATAATGATCACTCCTCAATAATCCATAATTGTAAAATAATTATTTACCATAATATGAATATTGCGTATAATAAATAGTATAAAAATACAATAGGATAAATTATATTCCAATTAATTTAGACTCATTTAACGGTGAAGCGACAAAATAAGTAAAAAAGTAGGTCTTAACTTAGAAAGTCTACCATCATTTTAATCCTACAAATGAAAAATTTATTAGTAGGATTAAAAGAGTAACCTTATATTATGGGAGGGTGATAAAAATGTTTGGTATTAGATTTGTAGAAAGCAATGATAAGGAATTCTGGTATTCTTTAGATAAACATTTACCAAATAAAGAATTTGAAAAGAAAGTTCGAGACAAAATGGGATATATTATTTTAGAAGATGAAAAACCAATTGGTATATTGAGATATAATCTATTTTGGGACAACACACCATTTTTAACACTAATCTTCATTGATTGGTCTTATCACAAGAAAGGCTTTGGGCGTAAAGCAATGGATTTTTGGGAACAGGAAATGAAAAACTCTGGTTATGGAATGATTATGGTTTCTACACAAGTTGATGAAAATGCGCAACATTTTTATAGAAAATTAGGATATAAGGATTGTGGTTGCTTGGTTATGGACATTCCACAGTATGAACAACCTCTGGAAATGTTCATGGTAAAAGCATTGTAATGTGAATTAACGTTTGAATAGGAGAAAAAATATGAAGTTAGCAGTTTTAGCAGATATTCATGGAAATTACGCTGCATTGAAACGTTGTCTTGAGTATGCCTTTTCACAAAATATTGATACATTTATTTTTTTAGGTGATTATATTGGTGAATTAGCATATCCTGAAAGAACTATGAAAATATTATATGATCTTAATGAAAGATATAGATGTTATTTTATTAAAGGAAATAAAGAAGATTACTGGCTAAAATATCGTGATGGTGATCAAAAAGATTGGAAAGACCAAAATTCTGCCAGTGGTGCGCTACTATATGCATACAATTCACTTACCTCTAAAGATTTAGACTTTTTTGCAAAGTTGAAGTCAGTTAAAGAGGTACTGTTGGAAGATATGCAAGCACTCACCATTTGTCATGGTTCCCCAAATAAAATAAATGAAAAAATGCTACCAAATGATGATCGGACTATGGAAATAATGAAAACTATTAAAACATCAATGATCTTATGTGGTCATTCTCATGTACAAAGAAAGATTGTACATAACAATAAATGTTGTCTAAATCCTGGTTCTGTTGGAGTTCCTCTTTTTAGTGAAGGAAAAACACAGTTCATGATATTACATGAAGATGGTGGTCTATGGTCCGAAGAATTTATCAGCCTTGAATATGATGTTGATAGCGTAATCAAAGATATGCATGAGGTGAAGCTTTATGAACATGCACCATACTGGAGTTTGATAACTGAAAATATATTGCATGGAAGTAATATATCTCATACAAAAGTTTTATCAAGAGCAATGAATTTATGTGAAGACGAAACTGGTGATTGTGTATGGCCTAATATACCTGAAAAGTATTGGGCACAGGCTATAAATGAGTTAAATTAAAATATGTAATCTCCTAATAGATATTTATAAAGTCTATTTTAAATACAATTAGGATATAACTCGTAATTTATGGAGAAGAATGAAATTCTTTAATGAAATAAGAGAAGCTATTAATGATAATGGTGGCATTATTACTATATACGATACAATAGATTTACAACTTGCAAGAAAGCCTTAACTTCAGTGAGTTATTAAATTCTATCTATAAAGGAGAGTTGCTACATAGCTATATGAGGAGATTAAGAAACTAAAAAAGATGAAAACAAAAGACTAAGAGAACAATTGGATAGATTAAAAGTATAAAGTAAGTTGTAACCGTAAAATTATGCGATACAGTATGGCTTATGGTTAAGGAGTTGTTGCTATGTGGAGTAGAACAAGAAAGCAATTAGAGAATTTAATTTGTGATGCCCTAAAAAACAGAGTGAAGTTTTTTGTTACCCAGTACAGAAAATCGCATGACCAACATGGTAGAGCATGTATAGTAGTTGATGGCAAAGAAGTATTTGATATGTGTGATTTAAAATATAATATAAAGGCATGGGATAAAGAAACGGAATTAAAAGAAAATCCAGAACTCCGTAGATACAAAGAAAGTTATCCTGCCTTTTGGGAAGCAGATGAAATTATAAGGGAACAAGGTAGTTTTAATGAAGACCATTTTTTCGATGCTCTAATACAGTATTTAAATAATCCTATTGATAATAGTTTAAAGTCTGAAAATATGATAGTGGTAATATTAGCATTGCTTGATAGAAGGGTAGGGAAGCGAACTCTTAATAGTCTAAACAAGGAAATGGAAAAACAACATACTATGGTGCGATATTTTTATAAATTAAGATGTGAGGCAGAAGGACTTTTGTGACACATATCTATTTTATCCGATAGCTAGTATCCGTAACACTCCAACTTCTTTAAGTTGGAGATAACGGCTGCAAGCTCCTGGATAAGTTCAACTAAGATTCAGATGGGGATTAAACCCCACCTGAATCAAGTTTCACTTGATGATTAACTACAAATAAAGTTAATAACGTGTTATACGCAGAAAAAAGTTTAAAAAGAAAAGGGGGGAGTTTTAGTGGGAGTTTGGTACTTGTTGTATACTCTCTCACTAAAGATAAATTATGTTTAAAGATATATTAGAAAAAGGTGCAAAAATTAAAATCATAGGATGTAGTGATGCTGCTGGTGCTGGTAGCTCAATGAGTTATAAGACCGAAGAACTTATCTTTGAAGAAGATGGAAAGAAGTTTTTTAGGAGAGTAGCACCAAACAGTTGGTGGGGACTATTGGAACGATATTTACAAGATAACTATAGTGCTTGCTCTCTTGAGAATAGAGGATGTGGTGGTGCATATTCATATCAGATAAATAAAAACCTCAATACTCTAATATCAGGTGATGATAATTTAGTATTTCTTTTAATAGGATTGAATGACCGTAAACGCACTAATGGTATGGAAGAATTAAAGACTAATTGTGAATGTATTGTTGATCAACTGATTAGTAAGGGAAAAATAGTTGTTCTATTAACACCAACTCCATCAGTTCATAGTAATGAGTATTATCCAAATAGGATTTATCATACTGATGAAGTTGTTAAGATTTTACGTGATATTGCAGACAGTAAAAAGATTTTATTAGTAGATAACTTTAAGTATGTAATGGAGTATCTTGAAAAAAATCAATTGGTGATTGATGACATCATTTATGGTGATGGATGCAAGAATGACGGGCTACATCCATCAGATTATGTGCAGAAATTGATATTTGAAAATTTAATCAAAACATTACAAATATAGAAATTCAACTAATAAATCAGTATACTTCAAGCTTCAGTTGTAAAACAGACTAATTCACCTAAATTCCTCATGTATGGGGTTATTTGGTACAAGATTAGATAATTAGTGATTAGCACCATTTATATTATTTGAGTAGGGGATGAATTTATGGAATTGGTCATGCAACCAACATTCAGTACATGTGGCCAAGCATGTATTGCTATGATAACAGGAAAAGATATTCAGGATGTAATCAGAGATATGAAAACAGATGGACCAACAAGTATAGGACAATTAATAGAGATACTGGATTTTTATGGTATAAAGCATGCAGAGAAAAATAAACGGATATCGAAAAAAAATCCTGTTCAGTCCCAGTACTCAATATTGACTTTGCATATGGATGCAGGCTATACACACTGGGTTCTGTATTACTGTGGTAAATATTATGATCCAGAGTTTGGTTTGTTAGACGATTATCACCACAAAGGAAGAGTTACTTCATTTTTTGAAATTTATGAATAAATAGAATTATGTTAGGCTGCTTTTGTGAGGAAAATGAAAGGAGATTTTACAGAAATGAAAAAATCATTTGTGCCAGATAAATTCATAGTTCCAGTTATATACAAAACAGAGGACTTTACCATACGAAAACTTACTGTTTTAGATTTAGAGAAGGATTATAATGCTGTTATGGAAGCAAAAGATCATATTCATGAGCTTTATCCAAAAGAATATACAAATGGATGGCCATCTGATACTTTAACTCTTGAGCAAGATGAGGAAGATTTAAAGTGGCACGAGAAAGAATTTGATGAAAGAGTTGCGTTTGCTTATACTGTATTTGATTTTCAAAACGAAAACTGCTTAGGCTGCATTTATATCGATCCATCAAATTTTTATGATGCTAAGATTACTATGTGGACAAGAAATAAGGTTACAGACTCACTTTTATATTTAACCGTGAAAAAATGGATAAAAAATGATTGGCCATTTAAAAATGTTCATTATCCAGTTTTTGAATAACTAAATAATAGATAAATACTAACTTATGGAGGAATTCATTATATCAAGCGCTGACTATGTATTTCCTAAACCCAAACAACATATATTTAACATTGCTTTAAAGAAGGCGGGAATCTCCGGAAGAGAAGCATGGCATATTGGAGATGATGTTATCTGTGATTTGCAAGGAGCTATCACAACAGGCATATATCCTGTGTGGTACAAGCCTTACTATAGTGAGCGTGATCTACCAACAGAAGATATGATTTATTTCAAAGCAGAAAACTGGCAGGATATAAAAGATATATTGAGTAAGTAGCGAAACGCTCTTAAGAGTTCTAAAAATTCTAATGCTCATTGTTAAATTTTTTAAGAGTCCAATTGTAAATAGTAATTTGTAGGAGTGATAGATGATGGAGAGATGGGATGGATATAAGCAAGACGGAACGCTTGCAGGATGTGATTTGATTCGAGGTGAAGAAATTCCTAAAGGATTATTTCATTTGGTAAGTGAAATAATCGTTAAACATAAAGATGGAATGTATCTGCTTATGCAGAGAGATTGGAAAAAGCCTAATTTTCCTGGATTATACGAAGCCACTGCTGGCGGCAGTGCACTAAAAGGGGAAGAATCATATGATGCAGCAGCCAGAGAACTTAAAGAAGAGACGGGTATCGATGCTAAAGAATTGATTCAGATATATAGGTGTGCAAGCAATGATACCATTTATTATGGTTACATTTGTGAAACTGATTGTGATAAAGAGTCTATTACACTCCAAAAAGGCGAAACAATAGCATACTTGTGGCTTACTAAGGAAGAGTTCCTCAATTTTGTTGAATCTGATAAGTACGTACAACCGTATAAAGAGAGAATGAGTGAATATTTGGTTTCAATTAGATAAATTTTAATTTAAATATAGTTATAGTCAAATACTAATTCATGGAGGTAATTATGGGAAGATTAAGATCACAAGCCATAGTAGTAGAAGGAGATAAAATACTTCTATTAAAAACACATTCTGGAAGTAGGGATAATTACGAACTACCTGGAGGTGGAATTAATGAAGGTGAGACTCCAGAAGAAGCAGCCATTAGAGAATTATTTGAAGAAACAGGAATAAAGGGAGAAATTATAAGGCTAGCATCAAAATATTATAATGGATTTGCCCAAGAATATAACTATTCCTTTTTAGTAAAGAAAATAGATGGTGAGATTACTCAACAATATAATGAAGTAAATGAGAAGGACTATATTGGTGCAATTGAATTGAAAAAGTTAAATGAAATTAGTGAAAAAAATAGAGCAGAGCTGTTTAGCGCAGGAGTTATGTTCAGCGGTTTTTCTGATGAAGTAGTATCTTGGGGATCAAAAATCAGCTATCCTTCTGAGAATGATGAAACAGTGAAATATTAGAACAAAATATATATGAGATTTACAATTTTTACTTAGCTAAATTTAACAAGGTAAAAATTATAAAATAAATAACTATAGAGGTTTATAGTAGTAATGAAGGATTATATCGTAAGTAATAATATATTGGGGAGATATTCATGAAAGTAATTTTTTTAGATATTGATGGAGTAATTAACTCAAATTTTTGGTTAGAAAGTCATCAACAAGAAATAAGTGATGGGACATTAATTGATAAAGAAAAGATCGAGTTAGTGGCGAAAATAGTAAATAAGACAGAGGCAACACTAGTTATGCATTCTGGCTGGAGATTCTGGTTTGATAATACTATGAAACCAATCAGAAAAGAGGCACAAAATTTAATTAATTTGTTATTAGATTCTGGCTTAAGCATTTATGCAATGACTCCAGACCTCACTACTGAAGAAATCAGAAAAACTAAAATGTTCAGTAAGGTGAAAGCATCAGAGATATTTTTATGGTTAGAGCAAAATCCAAATGTTGATAAATGGATAGTTTTAGATGATATAGATTTGCATAATGATGATCTAGCGATTAGGCAAGTACGAACTAATGCAGAGGTAGGAATCACAGAAAAAGATGTTGATAGAGCAATTGAAATGTTATTGTAAGTATACAAATAATCATACTGAATACTTGCCAAAATAGTGATTTGCGGGAGTGTATATGAGAATAGGAGAAATTACATTGTTAACTAATGATGTTGTAAGGTTAGCAAACTTTTATAAATTAGTACTTGAAATTGAAAACGGTAGTAATGATAATGTTCATCAAACAATTTTATCAGAAGAAACCATGTTAACAATATACAATGATGGGTCTCAAAAAAATAATAAAAATCAAAATATATGTCTTGCATTTACTGTAAATGATATTGATGCTGAATATGAAAAACTTGTTAAGCTAGGTGTTGAAATTATCAAAAAACCTAAACTACGTCCATGGGGAGCAAAAAATATGAGCTTCTATGATCCAGATAGAAATGTCATCTATTTTAGAAGTTTTAACAATTGATTTTAAAACAAAAGAAGTATGCTAAAAACTAAATTTAGCATACTTCTTAACATTTATCTCAAAACATTATTGGGCTAAATGAATATAATGACAATTGAGTAACTTTCTCCCGCTAGATTACTAATACTTAAAAACAATATTATCTATTCTACCACTTTCTTTAAATCCAATGCCTTTATATACGCTGTTTGAGTATGGATTTTTAATATCAGCATATAACATAGGTATTAATCCCTCATTACATAATGAAGAACTTAGTTCAGCCACTGCTGCACTTGCATATCCTTTTTTTCTCTCTTCTGGTGGTGTATATACGTTATTAATACGTACATATCTTTTAGATTTATGTGCTATGTTTACCATTGAACATATTTTTTCGTTAACTTCCCATAAAAATAAGTTACCAGACTTTATCATTTCCTCCGCACTGGGGATTTGACTTTCTTTTGTAACAGTTACTCCAAAGCACCAGAAACCAAACCCTGCCCAAAAATCTGATACTATATCAAGGTGCTTTAAATCAGCCCTTATCAGTTTTCCTTGAACATTTTGAGGTTTTATAACTTTGAGACATCTATAAGATTCCATCCCGAGAGAGACTTTATAGGATATTCCAAGCATTCTTGAATATTGTTCAGCAAAATACCTTGCAAATTCAGGCTTTCCTGAAATAGAATTTAATTTATTATCCTTCATTTGGTTGCATAAAGATTTGATAATATCATCAATTATTGATTTTTCTAATGTTTCATTTATCCATAACCACATAGGATGCCCTGGGTTTTGAATAGCAATTGCATTTCTATCTTCTGTTTTTAAGGCTATTACTTCTTCACCTTCAATTATGCGATGAAACAAATTGAATTGTACTTCGTAATTTATAAATGGCTTTTGGTTTAATAGGTCTTCTTCTTTAAAAAATGGTGTAAACATGATAATCCTCCCTTATTAATGTTAATTTGTATGTCACTTATATCGCTTATGTCACTTATCACATCACCACCACCTTTATACCAATTAGTATTATAATTTTTCAAAATATAAATCACTATGTTTTATTATAAATAAGTTTTAGATATTAGAATACAATCTAAAAATAGTGATTAAATTCATTATATCATAATTATACAATAGATGTTTAATATTGTAATGACTAGAAACAAAGACTATCTTTCGTCTTTATGTATGTTCCTTATATGGTTTTAAGTTATAAAAAGTGTTAATAGAGAAGTTAATTAATAAGTTTTCTAAACTCAATCTTAAATTTATCTGATGAAAATGCTATTAAAGAGGTTGATTTTGAAGAGAAAATACTTTGATAAAAAGAATTTCTCGGCAGCATCAAAATACATTTAATATTAAAGATAATGCCTCAAATTTAATCAAGAAACCAATGCTAAAAAAGCAGCTATAATTTTCAGTTGAAATTATAGCTGCTTTTGTATTATCTATTCATTTTCAGAGTAAAATTTTAAAGCCTCTCCAATAAATTTGGCTGCTCCCTTACCGTATTTTTCATCTATAGCATTCTTATCTTTATCTGCACTTGATAAATAAATATTAGCCATATTAGATAAAAAAGCTTTACATCCTAGTCCCATATCTATTCTATAATATTCATAATTTTTCTTAGTTGTAGCTGCTATTTCATCTACAATTTGTTGAATCTCTTTTGAAGAAGGATTTTTACTTAGGTCAGCTGCAAGCTTGTCGTAGAGTACTTCTAACTTAGGCTTGTTTTCTTTCAAGCAGATTTTGAAGGCTTCGCCAATAAACTTAGATGAACCTTCACCATATTTCTTATCAACTGGTTCTATCCACTCTGGATTTACAGAATAATTTTTGGACATATAATACCAGCGATCCTCTCCCTTCTCATCCATTCTGAAAATTTCATAATCCTTTTTAACAGTATCAGTTATTTCCTTAGCAAGCTGTTGAATTTCTTTTGAAGAAGGATTTTTACCTAAATCAGATACAAGCTTTTTATATAGCTCTTTTAATTTAGGATGTTTATCCTGAAGACAATCAGTTTTAAACTCATCAATTTGTTGTGCTATATCTATTAATGTACTATTATTGAGATCTTTCTTCATAGCTTGGGCATATTTCTTTATACTACCATAGGATTTTATAGCACTTATAGCAATTTTTTCTTCATTAGCTTTAATGCTTTCAATCATTTCATCAAATTTATCTACGCTTCCCCAAGTCTTAATGACTCTTTCTTTATTTTCTTTCTTAAATTCCTCTAATACACTGTAATATTCACTCATATCAAATTCTTTAAAACTCATAGTATTTTCTCCTTTTAATGTCTTATTAATAAGCTCTATTAAATCATTCAGCCTATCACGTCTCATAATAATCAGTTTTTTTTGATCTTCCAGAGCCTTCATTTTATCAAAGTAGGGGCTAACCATGATTTCTTTGACTTCTTTTAGAGGTATGTCCAGTTCCTTGAAAAATAAAATCTGCTGTAAGGTTACAAGAGCTTCATCATCATAAAGCCTGTAGCCAGCCTCTGTAACTGTACTTGGCTTTAACAATCCTATTTCATCATAGTAATGCAACATACGCACACTTATTCCTGTCAAATCTGAAACTTGTTTTACTGTTCTCATGATTATTCCTCCAATTTTGATTCTAGAGCTATCAATACTTTCTAATACTCCAGCCGGCTATGAGTTTTTGCTAATATATTGAAGCTTTATTTATATATTACACTATGACATCATGTTAGGGTCAACACTTTTTGGAAAAATTAATTATATAAAAGATAGAGAGTTTTTTTAAATTTTGATATAATATTTTTAAATTTATATGTAAAATATTTATACTTTTGTAAATTTAAATAAACGCCATCAAAAAATTTTCTAAGAACAATAAAAACTCTAATATATTTTAAAAGAAGTAATAATAAAATATTTAGAATTAATTTTTTTGGAACAACAGGTTAATTTAATTTTTGAGTTAGGGGGAAATGAACATGAATACAATTTTTAGACAAAATCAACTTTATACCTTTTTATTATATTGTAATGATACATATTTAAATAAAGAGGTTTTAGATTGTGGTGCTGGCGGAAATATTCCACCACTAGCAATATTTTCTGAGCAAGGATATAAAACCTATGGCATCGATATAAGTTCAGATCAAATAAGTAGGGCAAAGAAATTTGAAGAAAAGAATAATTTAAATTTAGCAATTAAGCAAGGTGATATGAGATCACTACCATTTAAGGATGGATCTATAAGCTTTATATATTCATACAATTCCATATTTCATATGAGAAAAGAAGAAATCAGAAAGGTTATTAAAGAAATTCATAGAGTACTACCTTTAGGAGGACTAGCATTTATTAATTTTGCATCAACTAATGATTGGAGATCCACAATTGGTGAGTGTGTAGGACAAGGAGAGTATTTGCAAGAAGAAAATGGACAAAAAATATTGCATAGTTATTTTGCAGAAAATGAAGCTGAAAAATATTTTGAAGGTTTTAAAATTATTTATAAAGAAAATAGAATTAGAGAGGGATATGCAAATGCAGAAACAAAAATAACTTTGGGATTCATAGATTATATAGTTGAAAAAATATAATATCAATTTTTTAGGAAAGTCATTTGGCTTTCCTAAATTTATGTTTTAACTGAATTCGTAACTATTTTAATATAGTCTATATAGTAATTCGCCATTTGTAATTTTATATCTATATAGTTTATACTTAAACAAATGAGAAGTTTTATATTGAACTATTTATGAGTAACAATAATCAATTAGGGCAATTTGAAAGGAGCAGTATAGATATGTATACAGCAGATTATTTTGTAAAAAATTTAAATATGATAGCACATCCAGAAGGTGGATTTTATAAAGAAATTTATATGTCAGAAGAAAACATAACCTCAAAGGATTTGAAAGTGGACTTTGAAGGTTCAAGAATACTTTGGACTAGTATATATTTCTTACTTAGGGATGGTGAAGTTTCTAATTTTCATAGATTAAAATCTGATGAAATGTGGTACTATCATTCAGGTTCACCATTAACTATTTATATGATTACTCCAGAAGGAGAACTTATAACTGAGCAACTTGGTCTCAATATTGAAAAGGGTGAAAAACCTCAAGTATTAGTGCCAAAAGATTATATATTTGGCTCTGCCATGAATAACGAAGGTTACGCACTAGTTGGTTGCATGGTTTCTCCAGGATTTGAGTTCAGGGATTTTGAATTATTTGAAAGAAGATTTCTATTAGAAAAATATCCTCAATACGAAGATGTAATTCTTAAACTTACTAACATAGAGTAATATTTTTATTTAACTTGAATTCATGAAATTGAATAGATTGGGTGTATTCAATTCACCTGATGAGTTCTTTGAGAAACATCAACAACAGTTAGCACTAATAAAAAAATGGATTTATATAAATATAGATCCTAAACTTATGAAGCACAATGTAAAAAGAATTCGTGCTTAGATGATTTATGTTGTTTACCCATCCATAATATCAGTATTATTCAGGAATTAATAGATTAACATACTTATATACTGCATTATTCAGAAATGAATTTGCAGTATTTTTTTATGTAATATGTAGCTTTGATCAAGTAATTTCTATAAATTAAATTATTTAAAAACCTTATAATGAAATATTTATAATTGGTGTTATAATTTACTAAGGGCAGTAAATGCATATGACATAATAATTATTTAAACCTGATTTGTTGTTTTTAGGAGGTAGACTATGATTGAAGAAGAAAAGATATTTGCTGGTAGGTTGTTTGATGCGCGTACAAAAGAACTTAGAGATATTAAACACAAGGCACATACTCTGTGTAAAAAATTTAATGAACTTGATGAATATGATGAAAATCGTTTATCAATAATTAAAGATTTTATTGGCGATATAGGAGAAAAATTTTATTTTCAAGGTCCAGTACAGTTTAATTATGGGTGCCATACTTTTATTGGTGAAAATTTCTTTGCTAATTTTAATCTTATGGTTATGGATGATGCAAGAATTTATATAGGAAATAATGTGATGATTGGTCCCAATGTATCTTTAATGGCAACCAATCATCCATTGATAGCTGAGGAAAGGGTATCTATGAAATATCCTGATGGTCATATTTCGATGTCCGAATATGCTGAAGAGATTCATATAGGAAATAATGTTTGGATCGCTGCCAACGTTGTAATTATTGGTGGTGTCACCATTGGAGATAATGCTGTTATTGGAGCTGGTAGTGTAGTAACAAAAGATATTCCTGCTAATTATCTTGCATATGGTGTTCCTTGCAAACCTGTACGAATAATTAATGAAAAAGATTCAAAATTAAACTTATTATAATTGTTAAATTAGGATTAAATGGCATTAATAAATTAAGATGCTTATACACCCTATTATTCAGAGAATAATTCTTATCATAGAGGATTATTCTTATTATCGTACAACTTCATAATGAAGCTCAACGAATTGATTAAAACGGTTTATACTTTTTAAAGATAATGATGTTTGAAAACTATTGTCTCTGAACAGAGGAATACCTTTACCAAGTAAAACTGGAGCAATAGTAATAATAATTTCGTCAACCAAGTTTTCTTCAATGAAAGTGTTAAGCAAATTTCCTCCACCAACAAGCCAGATGTTCTTACCATTTTTATTTTTTAAATCTTTTGAGAATTGAACCACATCTTCGCAGATAAAGTTTACATATTCGTTATCATCCTTTTTAGTTCTGGTAAAAACATAGCATTCCTTGCCTTTGTATGGAAAAGCACCTTTTTCATGCTCAATAATCCAATCATAAGTTATTCTTCCGATTAGAATGGTATCTACTGATTCATAAAACCTTGAATAACCATTATCTCCCTCACCTTCCACTGCAAATAGCCAATCCAGGTTGTGTTCATCTGTAGCAATATATCCATCCAAGCTTGAAGCAATATACAACACTAATTTGCGCTGACTCATCTCTTTGTCCTCCCATTTTTTTATACTAGAATTACGTAAATGTAAAAAGATCATTTAATTTATTTTAAGCACTATGTTAGATTAAATTGTTAATTATATTATAACATTATTATCTAACAGAACCTTAATAAAAAATGCTTTAACAAACTAAATAATGTTGCTATTTACAAAATATGATATAATCAACTAAAAAGTAATTAGTAACTTGGAGATGAATTGATATGAATTTGAGATTGGCTAATCTAAGCGACTTATCGAAACTCAAAACTGTGTATAGAAGTATAATTAAAAATATGAATAGAAACAACATACCAATTTGGGACGAAATATATCCGTGTGAGTTTTTCAGCAAGGATATTGAAAATAATAACCTTTATTTATTAGTTGAGGATAATGATGATATAGTTGCTGCCTTTGCATTATGTGAATCAAATGCTGGAGCAAATTGTGTGAAATGGGAAAATTCAAATGACAAGGCATTATATATTGATCGCTTTGGAGTTAATGTTGATTATTCAAGACGAGGGATTGGCAGTATAATGCTTAAGCATGCTATTACACTCACTAAGCAGAAGAATGCTAAATATTTAAGGCTTTTTGTTGTGGATATAAATAAGCCAGCTATAAATTTATATCTAAAAAACGGATTTAAGCAAGTAGATGGAATCTATGAAGAAAGAATCGATGCTGACCTTACATTGCGTGAGTATGGATTTGAAATAGAGGTTTAAGATAACTTAAATTTAAATTTGAAGGGTGAAATAATTTATGGAAATAGTTAAGTTTAATTTAAAATATAAAAATGAATTATT
Organism: Clostridium sp. TW13; assembly: GCF_024345225.1. Taxonomy (NCBI): domain Bacteria; kingdom Bacillati; phylum Bacillota; class Clostridia; order Eubacteriales; family Clostridiaceae; genus Inconstantimicrobium; species Inconstantimicrobium mannanitabidum. The sequence continues at coordinate 1,713,499 of NZ_BROD01000001.1, read as the reverse complement.
GGAGTTAGATAAAGAATGTTTTGGGGTAAATTGCTGGGATAATGAATTATGGCAAGAAATTTTAGGGGATTTAGAACATAATATTATTTATCTAGTGAAACAAAATACTGAATTAATTGCATACTTAATGATATACAATTGGGGAAAAGAAAAAAATTACGTTAAAATCACCAATATAGGAACTAAAGGTTGTTTTAGAGGACAAAAATTAGCTCATAAACTATTGGAAACAATGATAAATGAGATGAAAAAAGAAGGAATGAAAGATTTTAGAGGAGAGACAAGGGTTACAAACTATCCAATGCAAAAGGTATTTAGTGATTTTGATTTCAGAAATGTAGAAAATCTTAAAGGGTATTATGATAATCCTACTGAAGATGCATTTAGATATCATTTAAATATATAAATATGTTGATAAGTAGTAATTTGTTTAGCATAGAGGGGATGAAGTATAATGATGCAAACATTAGATTTTCTACCAACTGTTTGGAAATCAAATAGTATAAAAGAAGAATTATTAAATAACCTTCAATGTGAGAAAAAGGAATTTATTGATATTGGAGTACATCGCTTAAAGTTTGATTTTAAATACCAGACCATATATATAACCTGTAGTGCTAAGGAGTACATTTTTATGTCCAAAATGATTCCTTTGGAAATGTCATTTGAGATACTGATAAATTTAATTAATAAGGATTTTGATAATAAGAATAATAAGTGGGATTTATTGTGACAAAAAGATAAATTCCAATTTTGTGTGAGCAATATTATGCCTAGTGGTGTCTGGGCAGAAGTGAGAGTTTTTGTACTTGATAAAGAGCATAGAGTATTAATGGTTAAGCATAGACAAGAATATCATGGTAGGAAGGAAGTATACAATGCAGTATTTATTAATTCATGGACTTGGACAAGATTCGTCAAGTTGGAATAAAGTAATTTCTTATATGGGAGAACAAGAGAAAATTATTTACACAAATGATAAAATCTTTTTATTATAAACAATAACTATAATAATAGGAGTTATTAAATAAATATAAGAAACATCAAATTCAATTCAAATTGATTAGTCTTTTTAAATGAGATAATGCAACATTGAAACTATTATAAAATAGGTAAAATTACTATTTTATAATAGTTTTTTTGTATGAATAAAGATGTTGAACTATAAAACATATGGAAAAATATATAGTATATGTATTTATTTGTGACGAATTGTGATACAATTTAATATACAGTAATTTATATAATAGGAATTTAGTATTAGCAGATAAATGTATACGAATACAGATTAATTTATATAAAAACGTTTAAACTTCATATAGTTTATCTCAAGGAGGATATATAGAATGTACAGTGAATTAAAAGATATTCCAAGTTTCGAAAGTTGGAGAATTATAAAAAAAGTAAATGAAGGTTGGTCAACTGATTCAAAATTTTATATAGAAGATTATGATGGAAATAGGTTACTATTACGTATTTCAGATGCAGCTAGCTATGATAATAAACTAAAAGAATTTGAATTTATCAAGAAATGTAATTCATTAGCCATTTCAATGTCACAAGCAATACAATTTGGTTTTTGTAATAACAAGAACAATGTATATATTCTTTTAACATGGGTAGAGGGGGATTGTCTCAAGACTGTACTTAGTGGTTATACTGAAAGTGAACAATATAAACTTGGATTACAAGCAGGTAGAATATTGAAATCAATCCATTCATTAAAAGTTCATCCTACAGAGAATATAATTGCATATGATAAGAAAGATAAAATGTTAGACAAACTTCGTCGATATGAAAATAGTATTAATCGGGTAAGTGAAGACCAGTTTGCAATAGACTTTGTTAAGAATAACATTGGAAAAATAAATTCATTAGCTCCAGTATATAAACATGGAGATTACCATATTGGTAATTTAATATTAACTCCTTGTGGGATGGTTGGTGTTATTGATTTTAATAGATGGGAATATGGCGATAGATATGAAGAATTCTATAAAATACAAAGTTTTGATGTTGAAGTTAGTATTCCTTTTTCAATTGGGCAAATTCATGGATATTTCGATGGTGAACCTTCTTTAGAATTTTGGAATATTCTTGCTGTATATGTAGCATACACATCGTTAAATTCAATAGTGTGGGCTGAAAAGTTTGGAGAAGATGAAATAGATGGAATGAAGAAACGTTGTATTACTGCTTTTAATGATTATTATAACTTTAAAACAGTAATACCGAATTGGTATAAAGTTAATAGTGATAAATATATTAGTATAAAATAAAAGTAAGGTCTTAACTAGCTATGTTAGAGAAATTCCAATTTGACGGAGGTACGTTATGAAATATGAAGTATCAAGTGGAGCGGTAGTATTCACACGCAAAGACGATGCTGTTTATTTCGTTATTGTGAAATCATTAGAAGGATTTTATGGCTTTCCAAAAGGTCATGTTGAAGGAAATGAAACTGAAGTGGAGACTGCATTAAGGGAGATATATGAAGAAATAGGTATAAGGCCACAAATTCTTGCAGGGTTTAGGACAATTGATGAACATCAAATTCCTAATAAGAAAGATGTGATTAAAAAAATCATATATTTCGTTGCAGAGTATGATAACCAACAGTTATCTTATCAAGAAGATGAATTAGAAGGCGCTTATTTAATGACATACGAAGAAGCAATGAATGCTTTTCAATTTGAGAGTTCAAAAAGAATACTAAATGAAGTAAAGGAATTCATTTAGTAAATTCCAATTTTATAGGGGGAATATTATGCATAGTGGTGTATGGGCAGGAGTGAGAGTTTTTGTGATTGATAAAGAAAATAGAGTTTTAATGGTCAAGCATAGACAAGAAGAACAAGGGAAAGTAGATGAATTTTGGGTTATACCAGGTGGTGGAGTTGAATATGGAGAATATACTATGGATGGTGGTATTAGAGAAGTTAAAGAGGAAACTGGTTTGGACATAAAAATTAACAGATTATTATGGACAGTTGAAGAAAAATCTCAATATGGAGTAAAACATACCAATTATTTTCTTGGAGAAATAGTTGGAGGTAATTTAGCTTTGGGATATGACCCTGAATTTGATGTTAATAGCCAAATATTAAATGATGTTAGTTTTTTTACTAAAGAGGAAATTAAGAGAATTCCAAAAGCATATCCAGAAGTTCTACATAATGAATTTTGGGAAGTAATTGAACAAGGACTTTTTAATCATGATATTTGGAGAAAGTGGAATTCAAGTGGTTTTGGAATAGAATGATCTTATTTATTATAATTCATGTAAGAGGGAATATAGATGGTGTTAGCGAAAAACAAAAGTGGTTGGAAATTGCTAGAATATATTGACATAAAAGAAATAGACATAAATAAATATACCAATGTTACAGGTGCATTTGCTATTTTAAAAATTAAAGACAAATATGTTCTTGGCTACAATAATTGGAGAAAACAATGGGAGTTTCCAGCAGGCCATATTGAGGAAGGAGAAACTCCTAGATGTGCGGCTGAAAGAGAACTACTGGAAGAAACACATCAGAGAAATTCGAACTTGATATTCAAAGGCTTGGCTAAGGTAAGTGATGCTAAAGGCTACATAAGATATCAAGCTATTTTTTGCTGTGAGCAAGAGGAATTATATGAATTCATAAAAAATGATGATGACGAAATGGATAAAATATTACTTTGGGATATGGTAGAAAATATAGGTTACATAGATGAAGTAGATTTAAAAATTGTGCAAATTAGTTGCAATGATTAATAGTAAGTAAATTCCACTTTATGTTAAGGAGATTAAAAGAAATGGCAAGAGGAATTATTATTTTTGGTTCAGCTGGGTCTGGAAAAACAACCTTGGGAAAATTGGTTGCAGAAAAGCTTAATTTTCCGTATTTTGATATAGACGATTATATTTGGAGAAAAGATACAGATAAACCTTTTACAGTTATGTATACCCATGAGGAAAAAATTAGTAGATTAATGGAAGATATATCAAAAGGAACTCATTTTGTGATGGCTGGTTCAATGGATAGCTTTAATGCACCATTTGTTCCGTTATTTGATTTGGCAATACATATTACTGCATCTATTGATACTAGAATTGCCAGGATTAATAAGCGAGAATATGAAATATACGGGGAGAGAATTATGGAAGGCGGAGATATGTATGAAGATCATTGCCATTTTCTTGATACTGCAGCAAGATATGATACCGATGCTTCTCCATGTATGAGTACCCATGCTCAATGGGCTAATTCATTACCTTGTAAAGTTCTTCGCCTAAATGGAAATGAGGACTTAAAAAACAATGTTGAGATAATAGTCCATGAATATTGCAAACTGAATTCTTAAGGACAAGTTTATTAGTTTATTTTAGGAGGGATATCAATGGAGTTTAGAAAAATTTTTGACAGTATACCAGAACAATTTGATAAATGGAGGCCACGTTATTGTGAGGAAGCTTTTTCTGATATTATTGAATATGCAAAGCTTGATACAGACAATACAGTTCTTGAAATCGGTCCAGGAACAGGTCAAGCTACAGAACCAATTTTAAAAACAGGTTGCTCATATTTGGCAATTGAACTTGGAGAACATCTTGCTGAATATACAAAGAATAAGTTTAGTTCATACAAGAATTTTCATATTGTAAATGCTGATTTTGAAACACATGACTTTGAGCAGCAAAAATTTGATTTGGTGTATTCTGCTGCAACAATTCAATGGATACCAGAAGAAATCGGATTCCCAAAAGTTTATAATCTATTAAAAAATGGTGGGACATTTGCAATGATGATGACTCGAACAGATTATAAAACACCTAACGAAGATTTATATACAAAAATACAAGAGGTATATCATAAGTATTTTTATCCTGAAAATAAGTATACTTGTAGCTTAGCTTACAACAACGTTGAGAAATATGGCTTAGTTGATTTTGAATGTCGAAATTATCACAAAACCAGAGAACTTAATGCAGATGAATTTGTATTGTATATAAGTACAAACTGCGACCATATTACATTAAAAGAACCATATAGAACAAACTTTTTTGAGGGCGTAAGAACTGCTATTTTAGATGCAGGTAATAAAATAACACTTAATGATACTATAGTTTTATATTTAGCTAAGAAACTTTAACATACAAAGATGAGTGTATTTCTTTCTATGAAATTCTTACTTTCGAAGTAGTATTGCATACTACTGGTCTTATGGTAAATGTCAGTTTATGCTTGAACAAATTCATTTTTCCTCCACCTAATGGATACTTTAGATTATCCATTAGGTGGAGGAAAATTTATACTTTTTACAGAAAAATAGTATTATTCTCTTGACTCTTCCTTTAGGGAAGCCTTTATACTAAGTTTATCCTTGATAATTAAGAAAAGAGGGGGAAACAAATGAACAACTTAATCAAAATCAAAGATGTATCAAGCAAATATGACATTACAGCCCGTACACTGCGTTATTATGAGGACATGGGATTGCTGTCCAGCACCCGAAGTGATGACTATAAATATAGAATGTACGACGAAAATGCTGTTAGGAGGCTTGAACAAATACTAATTTTACGAAAGCTTAATATCAGCATAAAAGACATTCAACGTGTTTTCAATACTTCTGGTTCTGATGTAGTTTTAGAAGTACTAGGGAAAAAAGTAGAGAGCATAGACGACGAGGTTGCGCTTTTGCATGAGTTGAAAGAAATCGTGCTTGATTTTATACATGAAATCGAACAAGTGAACTTTGCAGACAACTCAGACATAAAATTGCTGTATAACAAGGCTAAAGAGATTGAAACACAGTTGATAAGCGTTGACTATATCGGCAAGCCTTCCAATATAAACCGATTGCTTGAAATAACGGAAAAATTAGATAAAAAAATTCCAGATATAATGGTTGTCAGGATACCGAACTTCAAAGCGATAACATGCGGCGATCAACCGTGGGGAGATATGTTTAAAGAGGGAGGGTATATGTACCAGTTATGGCAGTATTGTCATTTATATAAGAGTGTGATTTTCGATTGTTTTGATTTCTTACTTTCTAAAAATGATAAAGCTGAATGGATATGTGCTGTTAAAGATGGTGTTACCAATGCAGATGTAAGTCCTTTTAAATTGTTCGATTTTCCGGGAGGCTTATACGCTATGGCAGTCAGTATTGACGATGACAACGAGAGCATACGCAAAGTGGAAGATAAAGTTCGCGTATGGATTGAAAGCACAAATTTTGAGCTTGACAAAGATCGCAATGTTATGTTTAATATGCCTTATTTATTTGAAGATGGACGAGATATTGCCTATAAAGACATAGAAAAAGGACTTGGTTATAAGCAAATGCAAAGATATTTTCCCATCAAGCTAAAAGAAGGGATATAAAAATATACTATTACAAAGAGAGAAGGGGTTATATGGAAAATATTAAAATCGATTCATCACTATCATTTGGAGGTTATAATTGGCGTGTGCTTGACATACAAAACAATACGGCTTTGATTATAACCGAAGAAATTATAGAACAACGTCCATACCATGATGCTTATAAAGATATAACATGGTCTGATTGTGCGTTAAGAAAATATCTAAATGATGAATTTTATGACAAGTTCAATGCAAAAGATAAATCAAGAATAATTCCAGTAATAAATAAAAATCTTGATAATCAGTGGTATCATTCAAAAGGCGGACCAGATACCCAAGATAGTATATTTTTGTTAAGCCTTGAGGAAGTGTGCAAGTATTTCGGTGATAGTCTTTCGAAGCTGAATAATCCAGGAAAAAATCAAAGATATTGGTTTGAAAGAAAAGATAAAAATAATAGTAAGCGATTAGCGAAACTTCATGGTGGAGGGTATTGTTGGTGGTGGCTTCGCTCCCCAGGCCGCGTTAATGTAAAAGCCGTATACATCTTCGGGACTGACGGTAATATAGGTATCCAAGGCAACAATATATTGAAGGGTAACATCGGTGATGGAAAATGTATAGGCGGTGTCCGTCCTGCTTTGTGGCTAAACCTCGAATTGTAAATCTCGAGTCGCTTTTAAAGTGATTTTATTATAGTTATAGCATGAAAAAATAAATTAAAAGGAGAAATTTGAAATGAGCAAATATGAAAATGCAATGAAACTTATGGAGGAACGTTGTGGAAATGGCAAAGAAGAAGTTATTGCCCTTGCGACAATATCACTATCTTCGAATGCTGCTGGTAATCCACGCCCTGCAGTCCGTATGGTTTGTGCTTATTATGAAGATGGCGTATTTTATGTTTCTACAGATGCCAAAAAAAATAAAATGCTGCAAATTGAAAAGAACAACGAGGTTTCCGTTGCTGGGATGGATTGGTATGCTTTCCATGGCATAGCTAAAAATCTAGGTTGGGTCAAGGATGAAAAGAATGCGGAAATCAGAGCGAAATTTAAAAAGATTTTCAACTGGTTTGATGAAGTTGGTGATGAGGACAATCCGAACTCAATAGTTTTGCGTATATCTCTCACAGAGGGGACGCTTACTGATAACGAAAAAAAATACGGTGAGTATCAGTATGAAATTGATTTTATCAATAAAACGGCGAAATAAATCCGTAAGAATAAGCAGTTTCTAATTTGAGAGCAAAAGAATACCACTACGTAATTATTAATATTTTCTAACTTAATTTTCTGAAGCCCAACATTAAACAGTTTATTGTTAGGGTTTTGGCTTATTTGTAAGGTGTTAAAGGAATATATATTTTCTTACCATCAATGAAATAAAAGAGCTATAGTAAAGACTTGAAGTTGCTAAGTGTACAATTTTTCGTGACTTAGATACATTAAATAAGTCAGGAATTCCTATAGTTACATATTCGGGTATTGGTGGGGGCGTATCAGTTGTTGAATGATGCAAAGAAGGTGTATCTATGAAGGATACTCCTTCTTTTATGGAGAAATCTTTTTCAATAAAGCATGAAAAGCAAAGAAATTATTAATATTTGTAAATAATATACGTCATACAGTTGTCGCATATCTTTATATATAATAAAATTAGAATTAATTATGAAGATTTATTTGGAGAGTATTTTATGGAAAAAATATATTTATCAAAAGAGCAATTAAGAAAATTCTTAATTGTTTATCAGGGATTACATTATCCAAAACAATTTAAAAGTTATACCGGTATTAAAGAATTTGTTAAAAGAGTTGGATGTCTACAATATGACCCATTAAATGTAGTAGGGAGAAATATAGATCTTATACTACAATCTAGAATAGAAAATTATAAACCTAATATGTTAGAAAAATTGATGTATGGGGATAGAGAATTAATAGATGGATGGGATAAAATGATGTCTATCTATTGCACTGAAGATTGGGCATACTTTGAAAGAATAAGAAATAGAAGGAAGTCAGAGCTAGAAGAATTACTTAAAAGACGAAATTCAAGTGAAGCAATTACCTATGTTGATATAGTAAAAAAATATATTTCTGAAAATGGTGCATGTTTACCTTCTAAGATAGACTTAGGGGAAACTAAACTATGTGGATGGGGACATGGAAAGTTTTCTAGTGCTACTATGGATTATATGTTTAATATAGGAATCTTAGGAGTTAAAGAAAAGAAAAATGTTCAAAGAGTTTATGACCTTATAGAGAATGTACTTCCAAAAGAAGTTTTCCAAATGAAAGATCCTTTTGATAATGATAGGAGTTTTTATAAATGGTACTTCAAAAGAAGAATAGGTAGTATAGGAATATACTGGGATAGAAATGGTGGTGGATGGCTTGGACATTTCGTTTCAGAAAAGAAATTAAGGAATGAAATATTACAAGAGTTATGTGATGAAGGAGAGTTGCTAAGGGTTTATGTAGAAGGAGTTCATGAGAATTTTTATATAAGAACAGAGGATTCACATATTTTAGCAGAAGCAGAACAGAATTTTCATAAAAAAGTAACCTTCTTAGCTCCGCTTGATAATCTTCTTTGGGATAGAAAGTTAGTAAAGGATATTTTTAATTTTGAATATAGTTGGGAAGTTTATGTACCTGTTTCTAAAAGAAAGTATGGATATTATGTGCTGCCAGTATTATACGGAGATAAAATAATAGCAAGGTTTGAACCTGAAATACATAGGGGAGATGCACCTCTAGTAATAAAAAATTGGTGGTGGGAAGATAGAAATGCTGTCACTGATGAAGTTATAAATGAAGTTTATGATTGTTTCGCAAGATTTTGTACATTCTTAAAATCAAGTGGTCTATCAGATGAATCTTATAAGGTAATATTGGGTAAATAGTAATAATTATAAAATTCAAATGTATTTTTAATATATATTAGAGAGTATTAAATATGTTTCTAAAAGATGATGAGAGTCAGATAGCAGATGACTTTATACAAGGCACCAATAGTTGGACTAGCTTGCAAGGAAATCAGCAAATAAAGGAGCTTTCTTGCTATTATGGTGGTATGACACCACCAGATAAAGCACATGTTTATGAGTTTCATGTTTTTGCATTAGATAAATTGCTAAATTTACAAAAAGGTTTTCTGTTAAATGAGCTATATCATGAAATGGATGAACATATTTTAGACCAGTATACATTAAAAGGGCTTTACGAGAATTAAACCAGAGGTAAGAGGATTCAGATTTAAGCTTTTTTCTGTTTTTGTGGTTACATAATTATTTTGATTATTAAGAGTATAAAGTTTAGAATCAGGTGAAGAAATTATAGGGGGAATAGTATGATAATAAAACCTACAGTAGAAAAGATAGACATTCTATGTAAATCAGATATATTATTTAAAATCACTAATGGACAAAGCAAGCTTAAAATGAAGTATGTAAAAGACATAAATAACAATATAAAAATAGCATATTACTTAAATGACATTCCACTTATACTATACACTTCGGAATATTGTCCAACTTGTGCAACAATGATTGCATTGGCAGAGGGTAGAGAAGAAGTTGATGTGGAGATTATAAAAATTCTTGATAACATAAATAGTATTCATGGACTAGAAGATGGATTTGAGAAAATTAAATCTATACTAAGCTTATTAGATGATGGGTACTATGTATTAAAGGAAATGGAGTTTTATCCTACAGATGGAGATGATAACTTCTTTTGGAGATTAGATAATAGCGCCAATCATATTGCAGCAAGTGCTTATTTTTATCATTGGGAATATGGGACTATTGTTACAGAACCAAAGTTTTTATTACCTTCACAAGGGACTAATATTTATAATAATGACAGAGTAGAATATTATAGAAGAAAAATAAGGAACAACGAGGTTTTATACGGACTTGCAATAGATTTTAGAGGAGCATTGGGATTATTGATTGATGGACATCATAAAGCAACTGCCTCTTATTTAGAAGGAAAATCTATTAAATGTTTAACAATAATGAATGTATTTCCATATGAAAATTATAATACAAAAGAAAGCGGAATAAATTATGGTGTAAATAATGTGAAGTATTCTGATATTAAAGCTTCTGAAGAAATTATAAAATTTTATGATAAAAAAAGAGATATAAAAGAAGATTTAGTATATGAAGAGGTTTATTTAGAAGATAAATGTTATAAACCTATAAATATTGGTAAGCCTAAAGTTAAGTTTCCAAATTATGAGTATTATGCTTTATCTAATATTGCAGAGGATATTTCTGAGGAGAAAATTAAAGCTTTATTAAGGTATAGAAGTATAGATAATTGTGATGAGTTAAAAGAAATATTTTATAATTTAAGAGTTCATAATGAAGAAAGAGCTAGAACTTTGAGCTTTTCTATTTTAAATTCTGATATGTTTAATGGACTTTGGGAAGAGTGTATATTATTTTTATCTCGTTATAAGGATGATGAAGTTCAAGATTTATTTGTAAAGTTATTAGTTGAATATGATAGCTTTACCTTTGGATATGATGCAATTAGAGATATTATAGATAATTATTTCAGAGAAATATAGAACTTTAAAATGTTGATTTAAAATTAAAATTGACCCGAATAGGGAATAGCTTTTAGCCTAGTTTTTGAACGAAAATCTAATCTTTTTTACTTACAGTACGGTGAACCGTGCCACAAGTAAATGAGATTTATAGTCTTAGGTGTTTATATAACTTGCCTAAGGCTATTTTTATTAATAAGAATAATGAAATCTAAAAGTGCTTTTGGAGCATATATTCTATACTTTCCTCTACAAACCAATATCTACTTTGGTGTATGTTTGCATTCCAATCTTATGTGATAAAAAACAATAAGGAATTGTTTTTTGCATAGTTAATAGTAATTTGTTGTGCTAAAATATGTAATAAAATACAAATTCGATTTGGAGGTAAAAATGAGCGAATATGAATTCAGATTAATTACTATTGATGATATATCTGAAATGGTTGATTTGCTAATAGATAGGCAAACCCTTGAGAGTGAAGAGCTTGCCTTACTAAGGAACAGTTGCCTTAATACAACATATATCACAGATTCACTTGAAAAATTGTTTACTAGTAGTAAAGTTATTGGTATAGGAGCATTTGATAATGGTAAACTAGCAGGATATATAATTGGAGAGATAAAGATTGATAATAGACGAGGCAGGCATGTATGGATCCCATATGAAGGAATTGCAATCAGATCAGATCAATCCTCTGAGCTTATAAGAAATCTCTATGCGAAGGTTGCTATTTTATGGCTTGAACAAGGATGCTTTATGCATTATACTATAGTACCTCTTGGAAACCAGGTATACTATGATGCCTTCATAAAATTAAGCTTTTTTATTGAGCAAGTACATGGGGTAATGAACATAGAGGAATACAAGCCTTTTGAAAATGTATCTGATGCAAAGATTAGGGTTGCTAATAGAATGGATAGTGAAACAATGGGGAATATGTACACTATAATCCAATCATATCAAAATTCATCACCTTGCTTTGCGCCTGCTTTACCTGAAGTATTAACAGATATAAAAAACGGATATAAGTGTGCGGTAGAGGATGATGACGCAATGATCTTTATTGCAGAAAAAGAATTGAGGGGGTTAGGATTTCAAGCATATTGGCCTATTGCTCCTGATTTAATGGTACCTGATAATGGGGTAGAGTTGAGTGTTGCTGGCACTTACTATTCCCAAATGGGAAATGGGGTTGGCAAAAAATTGATGAACGAAGGCTATAGGATTATGAAAGAAAAAGGGTATAACAGTATAGTAGCAGATTGGAGAATAGCCAACCTTGCTTCCTCAACATTTTGGCCCAAGTGCGGATTTAAACCAATAGCTTACAGAATGGCTAGATGCATTGACAGTAACTTAGCATGGGCAAACTTTAACAACCCTAGTGTTAACCAGTTGTAGCCAATCCATTTAACTGATTTTTATCTTATTTAGTTTAATTATAGTACTTTATATATATAAAGTACTATAATTAAGCAGATTATTTTAGTGTGCGAAATAATTAGAATTTTAGACTGTAATAAGGCTAGTGCTTTCTTACAGTCTTTTTGCTATATAAAAATAGATTAGCTGATATTGAAATGAAAATGCTTTTAATAAAAGACTGTATAGTTGTAAGTTGGTGCTTATCAATATCTTCTTCAAAATTTTAGAATTTAATAATACAAAAATCACAAAATAATATCAACTATATGAGTTATTGCTTTTACAAAATATGTTATAATAGAAGAAATAATTAATTTTCCAAAGTGAAATAAATAGTAATTTATGTAGATTTTAGTGATGTGTTCATGATTAAGAAGGTATAAATATAAAAATACTAAGGGGGATATATGTTATGGCACACATAAAGGCAAATGGCATACAAATTGAATATGAAGTTTTTGGGGAAAAGACGAATCCTACAATAGTACTTATTGCAGGAAATGGTGCTCAGTTAAACTTTTGGGAACCAGATTTTTGTGAAATGCTTGCAAAGGATAATATACAAGTTATACGCTTTGATAACCGCGATGCGGGATTGTCTACAAAATTCGATTCAGCTGGTATTCCTGATATGAAAAGCATATACCAAGCAGCACAAGATGGAAAACCAATTAAGACAGCATATACATTGGAAGATATGGCTGATGATGTGGCTGGTTTGCTAGATGCATTGGAAATAAAGAAAGCTCATATCTGTGGTGCTTCTATGGGAGGGATGATTGCTCAGGTTTTTGCCTATAGGCATCCTTCCCGTATATGTAGTTTAATTTCTATTATGTCATCCACAGGTAATCCGAATAATCCTCAAATATCACCAGAAACATTGGCGATTGTTACAGCAACACCTCCAGCTGAGCGGGATGCATATATTGAATATACTTTACGTATGTGGAAAAATATTTGGAGTAAGGGATTTCCTTTTGAAGAAGAACGCGGAAGGTGGTATTGTGAAGAAAGCTATGATCGTTCTTATTATCCACTAGGATCTATACGCCAAAATGCAGCGATAGTTGCTAATGGGGATAGGAGACAATACCTTTCATTATTAACAATTCCAACTCTAGTAATCCACGGAACTGAAGATCCATTATTTCCAGTTGAAGCAGGAAAAGATACTGCACGCACAATACCTAATTCTAAATTACTTTTAATCGAAGGAATGGGGCATGACATGCCTAAGGGTACATGGCAATGCATAGTGGAAGCTATTGCTAGTCAGATAAAAGATACGTGTCATTAATGTTAAGGACGAAAGATATTTACTATGCTCACAGAAAATAGATTGTTTATTATCGCAAATTCAAATTTAAGATTGAGTAATATAAATAGTGATTTAACGAGGTAATATTGTGAATGAAAATAAATATATGTAATCACGATTGTACTGAATTATGGGATGGCGTCCTATATAAGAGGTTATCTAATTATCCTAATATAACCGACTGGGAAATGAAAAATATAATTGATTTTATAAATTATGAGAAATTTAATGGGAGAAAAACTGAAATAATATCCGATAGTGATGATATTATAGAAAAAATAAATAAAGCATTATTAGAACCAGAAAAATATTCAAATCCCAATAAACCAAAAAAGATTACAGAATGTACTGCGTGTAGGTATAGAAAAGGATGTATGACACAATTTATATGCCACACATCACCATTAGAAAATGCAATAAAAATATTTGAGTGTGGAAAATTATTATCAGCTGTAAATGCAAGAAGATTGCCTGCTGAAATACTGGCTAAAGAACCTAGGAATGCTGCAAATGACCCAGCGGATTTTTTCCATTATGTGATGTTTACATGGGGAAATTGTCAGGCAGGTGATAGGTTGGTTATGGAAAGAAAAATGGACAGACCTCCAACTGATGAAGATATGGGAATTAATTTAACGCCTGGGATAAGATTTTATTTTGAATATGAAAAATTAGAAAAACATCCTAATGCAATTCATGATGGTTTTTTACCTATAAAGGTAAAAGATGAAGTAGTCATTGCTGATTATGTAAATGCTATTATAATTCCAGAAGAATATCAAAAAATAGTTGAAGAAATTATTCCATATGATTTAACAGATAGAACATATTATATAAATAATAATTGTAAGGATGTTTGGGATTGGTCAGAAAAAGTATATTCATTTATTGAAGAAATAAATACTGTGTCATAAGAACAAATTTTAATTTGAAGGGGAGATATGTATGTGTGGAGTATGTGATAGAATTCAAGAAACGCTTGAAGGGAAAAACAGATATTTTGTTAAGGAATTAGCAACTGGTTATGTCGTATTAGGGGATTATCAACGTTTTAAAGGATATACTTTATTTTTATGTAAGGTACACGCTACTGAAATACATTTTTTAGAGAAGGATTTTAGAGAGAAGTTCTTAAATGAAATGTCATTAGTGGCTGAGGCTACATACAATGCATTTAAGCCTGATAAATTAAATTATGAGCTATTAGGCCAAGGAGACGGAGTGCATATGCATTGGCACTTGTTCCCAAGACGTGCAGGAGATACACCAAATCCTGGACCTGTTTGGAAATTATCAAAAGAGGAAATGTACAGTGAGAAGTATATACCGTCTGATGAAGAACTGGAAGAAATGAAAAAGAGTTTAAGAACAGAGTTAGAGAAATTGCTTTAAACAGAACGATAAATTCTAATTTGTAGATCAGATTATATATAAACAATAAAATAAATAATTAAAATTTAAAGGAGAAATAAATTATGGCAACTTGGATTACTCATATGATGATAGTAGACAATCTATTTAAAAAAGGCATTAACTTGGATGAAAGAGGTTTTGCTGTAGGAAATATTGCACCAGATTGCAATGTTGAAAATGAAGATTGGAGTGAATTTACGCCACCAAGAGAAGTTACACATTGGATGAATGGGAAAAGTAAACTGACAGCAGATTACGAAAGTTTTTTTGATGAATATATCAAAGATAAGGAATTTGATTCTAATGAACATATTTCATTCCTATTAGGATATTATTCTCACCTAATTACTGATGTTGAGTTTCAAAAATTTGTAAGAGATGATGAGCGTGTTAAAAATATATTTAATAGAGTGAAAAGCAAGGAGAACTTATATAGAGAAATTAGAGGTTATTCTGAGGATTCTGATACTTTAAAAAAAGTGTTTGGAAAGCAGAATATCTTTAATGATATCTATGTACAGGAATTTAATTATTTAAAGGCTAATCCTAATTCAAAATATAATACTATTTTAAATAGAATAACTGATTTTCCTGATTATTTAGATTATCTGCCCAAAGGTGCTATAGCTAGAAAAATTATCATTGCCAAAGATAATCTTGATGTAAAGCAACAAAGAGATGAATATATATTTTTTTCAGAACATGAATTTAAAGAATTCGTGGAAAAAACAAGTAGTTTAATATATAAATTGATTAGTGATAAGGTGCCAGTAAATTATAGATAATTATTAGTTGCATAGATATTTTTATATCATTGCTATTACCACGGGTTCAAAATGAGTTGTTAAACTCTTATCCTAAAAAGGATAGCTAATTTTTAAAATTAAAATCATTTATAATTCGAATTATATATAATACTAAGATAAATGATTGGGAGAGAAAAAAAAATGAAACTTATATATAAACAAATAAGTGAAAATGAGTATGCTGTGGTACGAGAAATGTTACTTAAAGATATGAAAACAAATGAAAACTTTTTATGGGCATTACATAATCAACCAGAAACACTGGCTGTTGTGTATATAGAAAGGGAAATTGTTGCAGTAGCACTAATAATACCAGGAAAAAAAGTATCTTGCTTAATCGTATTTGCGGCAACACAATATAGACGAAAAGGAATAGGGAAATCTGTGGTTCAGTATTATGAAAATAAACTGTGTAAAGAAACAAGCAAAATCATCACAAATTTTCATGCTGATAATGAGATGTCCAAAAAGTTCGCAAGGAAGTTGGGCTATGAAAGGAATTTTTCAAGTGCTTATATGAAACACACACAAGGAAAATTTGCAATTGGTGAGTTACCTGTAAGGTTATATATTGATGAAGACTACCCAAAAAGTCATGCTTTGTATGCACAGGCTTTTCATGAAATGCGCATCAAAGTAGGTGATTTCCCAGATTCTATAGTTGAGCAGCCAAGTGAAAGAAATCGTGAAGCGTGGAGTGCAGATACAGCCAATCGTTTTACATACGAAGAAAATGATGAAATTGCTGCACATGGACATTTAGAAGGAAATGAAATGGGTAGCGTATCAGTGAGAACAGATTTACAAGAACAAGGTATAGGAAAAAAATTTGTGATGTATTTATGCAATGAAATATATAATCGAGGTTATAAAGAAGTGGTATTATGGTGTGTTATTGGAAATAATGCTAGGGAATTATATGATAGTCTAGGTTTTAGAGAGCTGTACATAGCGGAATTCGCTTACAAATGTATTCAGCCCCCAAAAACCATGAATATCTAATATCAAAACTAGTATGGAGATTATGAGTATATCATTTATGCTTGCAGAGCTCTAGATTGTAGAGGTGGTTATTTATACTTGAAAATTTAATGCCTTTTACCAAGCTGTTCAATTGTATAATTCTCTTTAAGCAATAATCACTTCACCTTTTCCAACAATCACAATTCTATAGGTAGGTTCAAGAGGAATCAAGCTATAATTCTCTGATTTAGGGGATAAATGAATAGATTGTATTTGTCGTTGCTCTTCATCAAAAATTGCCACATAAACACCACTATCAGGTGATATATTTTGAATAGTATAACGATTTTTTGGTGTAACATTGAGGTTAGATAATTGATAAACACCTTCTTTAAATGAAGTTGTTGCAAATGCAGGAATTAATGCAATAGAATTAAAGAATAAACATACTAAAATTAATGTTAGTGCAATATTTTTTTTCATGATATAAAATCATCCTCCAAATTATTAATATAAATTTCTCTATCTAATCAATAAATACATCTCCATTACCAACTATCGCAATTCTGTAATCAGACTTAAGTGGTAACAAATTATATTTTCCTGATTTTGGTCCTAAGCGTATAGCCTGCATTTGCAGTTGGTTTTCATCAAAAAGAAGTACATAAACACTATCTTTCGGAGATACATTTTGAACACTATATGTATTTTCAGATGAAAAGTTAAAATCAGCAGCTTTGTAAATGCCTTCTTTAAAAACATTAGCAGCAAATGTACAAGTTGTTAAATTAAATAAAAAAAATATTAAAATTAAGAATGTTAGTAAAAACTTTTTCATAATACGACCACCTTAAGATTTTAGTTTAAGCAATAAGTATGAACGATTTTATTATGTGAAACTTTAAATTAAATATTCAAATTTTATTATGGTGCTTCAATGAAAAGAATTTACTTTAGTTCAGTTGAAAGTATTGTAAAATTAAAATGAATAGATTGTATTTAATGTTGCTATTCATAAAAAAGAAGTATATAAACGTTAATTTTCCAGGATACATTTTGAACGTTATATGTATTTTCAAGTGAAAAGTTAAAAGCAGTCAGATTGTACTTTTGAAAATTAAATAGTATAGTATTTTTTGAATATGTTATAATTAAAGTAGAGTAGTAATCACAAGATGAACTGTTGATTAAGTAACCATATGTCATTATACGAAAGGAATGATAAGAATGACAGAAATAAAAATGTGTCAAAGTTGTGGGTTGCCGTTTAACAAAGAGCATGCACATTTCATAGCAATAGAACAAGACGGAAGTAAAAGTATTTACTGTACAAATTGTTATAAGGACGGAAAATTTATTGATCCCAACATATCTATGGAAGAAATGGTTGAAACAATTGTACCTATTTTAGGAAGAACCATAGGAGAAGATGAGGCAAGAAAAGAAATGACAGCCTTATTACCAACTCTTAAGCGTTGGATATAAGTATAATTCAAGTGAAATTTAATAAATAATATTTTTCTATATTAAGAATTAATAAAAATAAATAACAAATTATAAAATCGTATTTTTCAAGAGATTGAATTTACGATTTTTTTATTACTCAATTCTAAACTACTAGCTTAATTTTAAAAAGTAACCAAAGAAAAATGCTTTAACATAGAATGAGCTACCTAATCTGTTTTTAGGTGACTCATTTTTTTATGAGTTAAATATGAGATTGTTTTAATAAAAACACTAATGCTATTATGTAAATAATTATATAAGATATAAAAAACTTGGTTTTGAATATGTTAATACTAAATTAATACCATATGTGTAGATTTGACGCAGTAATTAATGGATAAGGTCTTTGAAAATTGAATAGTGTGACATTTACAAAATATGCTATAATTAACCAAAAGGTAAATTATCATTAAAGGTTGAGTAATATAAATAGTAATTTTGTGAGGGGAATACATGGTAACAAAAATGAATGATGATAAATGCGGATTTATACAGAACTTAGATAAGTTGCATACAACTGAGTTGGGAATTGGACGAATTAAAAAGAATCTTTTTTTAGATGTGGACGATGTAGTAAAATGGTGCATGGACAAAATACTAAAATCCAATGCCATAATAGTTAGAAGAGGAAAGAATTGGTATGTACACATAGATAATTGTGAAATAACAGTTAATGCATATAGTTATACTATTATTACCGCTCATAAGATAAAAGAATAGATTGAAATTCTAATGAAATATTATACCAATAAATAGTAATCTGTAGTGGTGAATAGTGTGAAAGTATTAGTAATGAATTGTAGTCCAGTGAGAAATGGAGCAACTGGTGAAATAGTAAATATAGTCATTGATTGTTTGAAAGTAAGATATGATGTAAGAAGTATATGTATTGATGATTTTGATATTAGTTTTTGTAAAGGATGTAGAACCTATCATAATACTTCAAAATGTATTCAGCATGATGATATTAATAGGATAATTAGAAGTTGTTATACTTCGCAATGTGTATATTTGACGTAGTAAGTTATAAAAATGCTCTTTGAAATTTGAACAATATGGTTTTTACAAAATATGCTATGATAAATGTAGAATAGTAAATTATGATGAAACATTTACTAATTTTAGAAAGGAATTTATTATGTTTGACTTTGATATAAATTATCCTTCACCAAATTATAAAACTTATATTGAATACGTCTATGAATTTTGTAAAGATAATGGATTTTCAATGATTTTGAAAGGTTCTTTAGCAAAAGGTACAGCAACAAAATTCTCAGATATTGATTTAATAATTTTAGGTGATTTAGATTGCACTAAAGTTGATGAAATAATTACACTTTATGGTACTCCAGTAATGACGAACTTTACCGAAAATCCCAAAGGTATTATAATCTTGGTTTATCAAGATACGACTGCTGTAGATTTAGATATAAGAAAGACAATTTCACAAGAAGATTTGATAAACAGTAGAGTTCTTTTGAAATATGATACAAACTTTATCATTGATAATAAAGAAATTATAAGAAAACAAGTAGAATCTAGTTACATACCTACTAGACCAGAATGGTATAAGGCATTAAGGTTATTGCATAGAGGAACTATAAAGTATCTATCTAATAAAACTGACAGTGCATATGATTTACTAGAAGAAATTAAAGAGAATATTATTTCATTGAATATTACTAATTTAAGTTTTAACAATAACTTTGAAGATGATATTAAAAGTATTTTTAATAAATTTTGCAAAGAATATAAAGTGGATTCCCAAATAGAAGTTCTTTTTAATAATCTTTTCAAAGAATTTTAAGACGGAATATTCTTTAATGATTAATTAATAAAATTAAAGACTAAATTGTAAAATCGTTTATTCAAGAGATTGGATTTGCGATTTTTTTAATACTCAATTCTAAGAGATTATTAAGCATTACTTTAACAGTAAAAGTAATGAGAAAGATGTTCTTTGAAAATTGAATAATTAGATGTTTATAAAATATATTATAATTGAACTATAATGGTAAATTATTGTGTCATAACAATAAATATAAATAAAATGTTAAAGGTTGCAGTTGGAACAAACTTTGATGGAGAGGATTAGAGAATGGAAGATACAATTGTATATTTACTTGAGAATGCTTGCAACTCGATAAAATATCGGTTAAAATCAGAAGTTTTAAACAATATTACTCATGATGAGAAAATTGAATTGCAAAAGCAAATCTTAAGTGAAAAGAATGTAAAAGAAATTATATCAGTACAAAAGGCTGATGGTTGGATTGGGAATGGATTTCATGGCTCAAATGCACATGCCCCTGGTATGCTTAATCAAGAAGGCGGACTGAAGTACTTAATAGAAAAAGGTATCCAAAAAGATAATCCAATTATTGAACGTGCCATTTCTTCATTCTCAAATAGAGACATAACGGACTTATGTTATCGGACAAAAGGAAAACTTGTAGATGAATATGTATACCCATGTATTGGGCATAGACTATATATTACCACTATAATTGCTCATGCAGGTTATGAGGATAAGGTTGATATATCAAATAATATTAAGCTGGCATTTGATTCTTTTATATCAGTATTAAATATTGACAGTATTGATGATTTGTTAACTGTATATAAAGGTAAGTTATGTTTTAGAGATGGAATAAAGTGGCCATGCATATACCATTTGAGAACACTTGCATATACGAAGTCTTGGAGGACCCATAGAAATATTCAAAAACTAGCTGATTCAATAAATAAACTTATCGAAATACTTCCCTTAGTGGATAATGATATATATACAAAATATAAATCTCAATTAGTGGCACCTTCAGAGGCGTTTATAAATCAACCATTTATTCCTTCATTTAATAATAATGATGTATCACAAAAATGGTTTGAAAGGATGGAACTCCTTGCAAAATGCGGTGTATTTCCATATGTGGATAAGCTTCAAAGTGAACTTACTTTAATGAAGGCGGAAGCTTTAATGAGTAATGGTATTTTAAAACTTTCAGT
Organism: Clostridium sp. TW13; assembly: GCF_024345225.1. Lineage (NCBI taxonomy): Bacteria > Bacillati > Bacillota > Clostridia > Eubacteriales > Clostridiaceae > Inconstantimicrobium > Inconstantimicrobium mannanitabidum. The sequence goes on along the minus strand of NZ_BROD01000001.1, from coordinate 1,692,131 downwards.
GAACCCCAAAAACTTAAGCAGCTTTAAGGTTTGGGGACCATATGGTGGTTTAGCACTAGAGGAGAATTGGCGAATAAAAAATAGACAATGGAATGATTTAACCTTCAGGATGGTTTTAATATCTCATTATTCAGAAATAATGAAGTAACCTATTGGGGTTAACAAATTCTAAATGGACGCTACGTGAAGGACAGTATAATGCTCAGGTAGCAATAGTTGTTTATGGGTTTACTTACAACTTATTTATTTTTAAAGACTTTCGTATGGCAATTACTATAAATATATCAGTAAATTCTGACTAGCATTCCCATTGTGCCTAGTGAATAAGCTTGGATCGTAAACAACTATGCAGTAAACTCTTTTATGGAACAAATCCACCGAAAATTATCAATATTGTAGAGTGCATTAACTACTACAATAGGAGAAGGTAAAAGTTACTTTTATACTAGTTTTAATCCTCACTATGCACAATATTAGTGATATATTATATTCTTTGTACTAATTGCAATATAATGTTATTAAAAAGTTGTTTCACTTCCAACATGTATAAGTTATGTTATAATTTACTTATAGATTGTATATACTCTAAAAAGATGATACATACAGCCTTGTAGGATATTATGAACTTAAGATTAAAAATGTGAAACAATAAAACTTACATAATGGAGGGGGATATAATGATAAATCATCAGGAATTAGTAAAAGAAATAGCTCAAGATTTGTATAAAGATAATAATGTTTCAGCGTTAATATTATATGGCTCGGTTTCAAGGCACGAGGAAAGTGCTAATAGCGATATAGACCTGTTGGCAATAGTCAATGAAAATCACCTTCAAAAAAGACATGTGGTACGGAACGGCATTACTGTGGAATTCGTTGAAGAGTCTTTGGAATTTTTACAAAAAAAATGTATTGAAGCAAAGGAAATACCTATACTTTTTGCGTTAGTGGAAGGAATTGTCTTGTTCGATAAGATTTCAATAACTGAACAATTAATTGTGGATGCAAAAAAGATTCTTGAAGAAGGACCACCAGTAAACGTAAGGTGGGAAGAAGAAGGATACCGAACAAAAAAACGGTCGGATTTAACTGAAATATATTTAGATTTATTGGATACTGACGATCAGATCGTGTTTAATTATCTCGTTTCGATATTAATTACAAGCGCAATTCCAATGTTAACCGAAATCAATCATCTATGGTTTCAAACAAGAAAGAAAACCATTAGTTATTTGAAGTCCCAATATTTTGACGGTTATAAACATATCGAAACTCTTTTAAATCCTGTATGTTCATTGCAAATAAAACGCAAAGCGGCAAAAAACTTAATTGACTATATATTTAAGCAATATGGAGGAATTCTAGAGGGCGATGCTATAATATTTAGAATAAATAAGATATAACAAAGTGTTATATCTTACTTATTCTATTGTTAAAGCTAACTTATTTCATTTTTGGGGAACATTAATATGGTAAAGAAATCAATTTTAACGATAAGTAGTAATTTGTGGAGGAAGTAGTTATGCATATTGAATTTAGAAAATTTAGTGAATTCCCAAGAGGAACTATGTTTGAACTGCTCAAAGATAGTTATTCTTGGGAGAGCAGATATGAAAGAGATTGGATAACAAACTGGAAAGAAGCAGATGATTTTTTTTATGATAATTTACAAATAGCAGATGAATGTGGTTTTATAACAACATTGGATGATGCTCTAATAGGTTTTATATGTTGGGATCCAAGAAAAATGCCTGAATATATAGAAATTGGTCATAATTGTATTGCAACGAAATATAAAGGCAATAAGTATGGAAAAATGCAGTTGCAAGAAGCAGTTAATCGAATAACTAAAAAGAATGTTAAAAAGATTATAGTTACAACTGATGAACAGTTATTGCCTGCACAAAAAAATTATGAGAGTGTTGGTTTTAAATTTGTAAAAAAGTGTGAAAATAAATGGAATCCAGAATATGCTGGAAAATTAATGGATTATGAAATGATATTGTAAAGATAAGAATTCCAATTTATAGAGTTAAGTATATGAACAACTTATGATTTTAAGAGGTAAACTATATGATTCCATATAGTTTACCTCTGCATATAAAATGAATAAGCGGATTGATTATAGATAATAAAGAAGTTCACATTATAAGAAAATTATGCATTAATTAGGCTACTGATTATGCTTATTAGCTATGAATAGGTAATTGAAAATCCAATCTGTGAAACTTTCTCAATATGTCCAAATTGGATGTGATACATTGTGCACTTCCATAATAATTTCCGATTGCTTGTTCAGCGCTACACCACCGTTTGCCATCTGGATGTGGGTTATTCTTTTCAAATGCATTGGCTTCCTCCTCAGGCATCATATGAAATTCATTCGTATTGTGCAGTGTGTCAACTATCGTATCCAGATTTATATCCACAATGTTTTTAAGTGACGGATAATGCTCGCTTTTAGGCGAGCCGATAAAGTGTACTGGCAATGGTTGCCATAAGGCCCATGTTTCCGATTCAAATGATGCCAGGTCAAATGATGTCGGGTCATAATCAGGGAAGCCATTAAGGAGTGTTTGTCCGCACAGCTTATACTTGGCTTTCAGAGCTGCCGCCTTTTGGTAAATATCAGAGCTTTTGTCTGTATATTTGAGTATAAAGTCTGAAAGGCGTTTGGTTACCCCTATGTCGGCTTCCGTGGCTTTCTTGGGGTCATAATGAAACCATGGCAAATGGGCAAAATCATTGTTGGTGGGGATTCCTTGCATGCCCACCCAGCCGTTTTCCGACAAATACGTGCCCGAAGCAAGGTATTTAATTATACCCATTACTATCTTATTTTTTATGTTGCTAACATAAGTGCCTGTCGTATCCAGGTAATCCAACGCAATGCATACCGTATAGGGGGAAGAATTAGGGTTCCAGTTATTGCACTCGATGTTGTATCCAAAACCGCCATCCTCATTCTGGTAACTGGACAGAACTGAAAGGAAATCCTCACAGCTCCCATTTTCAAAAAGATATTTCCACTTAGTAAAATCAAGCGGTCTTGCGCTGCGGTAGACCAGCTTTCTCAATTTAATAAAATCATCAAGCGATAGTTTTTTCAACACATTTACCTCCTGGGTATTATATAAATTAGCAGTACTTCATAATTGTTTACAGTTATGAAATAACCTTACAATATAATAATATCATTTAATTACATACCTTGGAATAAACATTTTCAAGCCTTTCTGCTACTCATTAGTGTGTAAATTTGAAGAAAAGCTAAAATAGATTGTTACAAAAATAATTTCAGAGTAAAATTTTATTGTTTTAGATAGTTTCATATCTTTTACTTGACAATTTGAATTAATAATCTTATACTTTAAAAGAAAATTTAATAATAAAACCGTTTTAGGATGTGGATTTTTCTAGAGAAATTCTATTTTCGCCACACAATTATTTCATGTAATAATTGTGTGGCTTTTTTGCGTTCTAAAGAAAGGAGAGTAATTTTGAAAAAATGGTATTATGCACTAATTGTTTTCTTAGGCGGATGTTGTTATGGGATATTATCAACATTTGTAAAGCTTGCTTATTCAGCAGGTTTTTCATCAACAGAGGTAACAGGGGGGCAATATTTTTTTGGAACAGTACTTATTTGGATTGTTGCTCTATTTACAAAAAAGAAAAAATTATCATTAAGGCAAACTTTAAAGCTTCTTTTATCTGGAGTTCCATTTGGGTTAACAGGTTTGTTTTATTATCAATCATTAAAAACACTAAATGCTTCATTAGCAATAATCTTTTTATTTCAATTTGTTTGGATTGGCGCAATATTTGATTGGATATTTAATAAGAAAAAACCTAACAAACAAAAGCTTATATCCATAGGTATTGTATTGATTGGCTCTCTTTTAGCTGCAAATGTTATTTCACAGAAAAGAGAAGTTTTTTCATGGCATGGAGCAATTTGGGGATTGCTTGCTTCGTTTACTTATACAGGATTTATTTTTCTTAGCGGTTCTGTTGAGAAAGATGCACCCCCAGTATTAAAAAGTGCACTTCTTTCAACAGGAGCCTTAACAGTTGTATTTTTATTATTTCCACCAAAGTTTTTATTTGACTTTTATGCACTCAAAGGACTAACTCAATATGGATTGATACTTGGGTTATTTGGAGTTTGTCTTCCGCCACTTCTATTTTCAATTGGAATGCCCAAGGTTGGTCCAGGGCTTGGAACTATACTATCTGCTTCTGAACTTCCAGTAGCTGTGACTTTGTCATCAGTAGTTCTACTAGAGCATGTTAACTCGATGCAATGGACAGGGGTAATACTTATATTTACAGCAATTATAGGTAGTAATATATCAAGTGATAAAGATGATAGAAAATTATCTAATGACGTATAAGAAAATTATGGCTTAAATAGCTGTTTATAGATGGTCGTATTTTATATAACTATTCTTTGAAGTTTGTATATGGTAGCCTTTAATAGATGATGTCTTCTCGAAACAATTGATTTATTCCTTATTCCTAACTCATTGGTTTTTAAAAATACTAAGCTAAAAACCTTAACAGCAATTGTGAAGCCCCAGAATATTCCGTCCAAAGCTATAGTTAGAAAACTTGGTTTTGAATATGTTGATACTAAATTAATACCATATGATGGCCATAAGTGTAAATTCGACTATTATAAATTACATAATTGCAATTCGTAATATGTGGATTTGATGCAGTAATTAATGGAGAAGGTTCTTTGAAAATTGAATAGTGTATTTTTACAAAATATGTTATAATTAATACAGAATAATAGAATATTGTATATTACATTTCAAAACAGAATGCTATAACTTCTTGGTTCACTGGGAGGAAGAGAAGGGAGGATTATAAACATAATTAGAAGTTATTTTACTTCACATTCTTAAATTATTAATTAAATAAAAATAAATATTAAAAGGAGTAGTTGAAATGAACTACAGAATTGAGCAAAAAGATTCGTTTACTATTGTAGGTGTAAAGAAAAGGTTTTCCAATATTGAAGGTTTAGGTGATAACATTGGAAGAATGTGGAGTGAAACCTCAGCAGAGACATTTGAGCAAATCGCTGGAATGGGAGACACTGAACCATATGGTTTATTAGGCGTATACAGTGGAATGTATGATGACAATACAACTGACTACTATATTGCCACCATAACGAAAAAAAGCTGTCCCGAAACATTGTGTGAACTTGAAATACCATCTCTTACATGGGCAATATTTGAAATAACCGGTCCTATGCCTACAGCTATGGCAGAAATTTGGGGAAAGATTTTTTCAGAATGGTTTCCTACATCTGGTTATGAGCATGCAGAAGCTCCAGAAGTGGAATGGTACTCAAGAGGTGATTTGAGTGCAGCTGACTACAAAAGTGAAATTTGGATACCAGTTATTAAAAAATGAAGTTCTATACCTAACAAACATTTTCGGTACCAAGATTGATGCATAATATTCTTAAATTATGAATGAATAAAATTAAAGACTAAATTGTAAAATCATATTATTCAAGAAATTAGAAAATATAAGGTTGATGATATTGAGTCTGTTTTTCATTTGTTAATTGGATTGAAAAAACATATGGCAAGTTCACCAATTTACTTACCTTTAATCAAAGTTAAAAGTTATAGAGATATTTGTGAATGGTTGAAGAATCCTGATAATTCGATATGGCTTGGAATTTATAAAGGACAAGTCGTATCAATAATGGAGATAAGCAATAAGAAATCAAATGATGCTCAAATTCTTTCTGATGAAGCTACAATTAGCATTGGAGAAACATATACGCTAGAGGAGTTTATGGGATATGGAATTACAAAGGCTATACTTCATAAGGTTATTGAAGAATATTCAAATAAGGGCTACAAAAGGTGTGCAGTGGTTTTTGAGTCACAAAATATTAGTGGAAGTGATTTTTGGTTAAAGTATTTCACACCTGTCTGCTACTCATTAGTTCGTAAAGTTGATGATAGAATTACTTGGGCAAATAAAAACAGAAACATAGAGACAATGTTATATTAAAATGAACTACCTAATCTGTTTTTAGGTAGCTCATTTTTGTTTATGAATTAAGTACGAGGTTGTTATAATAAAAACTCCAATGCTATTATGTAAATAATCATATAGTAATTCACAATATTCTTAAAGTACGTAGTAAGTGAAAGAAAAAATAAATTTTTAAAATTTGAGCAATGCATTTTTGCAAGATATTCAATAATTGATTCATGATAGTAAATTATGATGCAATACGAGGAGGAAAATTAAAGAAATGAATGATACAGAATTAAAATTTGGTATTCAATCTGATTTATCAATATTTGCTGATACGTTAGTTGAAATGACATGGGAAGAGGTAAAAACAGCAGGTGAAAGAGGAGATAGTGTTATATTTCCAATTGCAGTTGTTGAGGCTCATGGACCTCATATGGATTTAAGTCCAGATATTTATTTTGCATATCTATTTAGTAGATATCTTAAAAAGAATCTATGGACAAAAGGTATTAATACTGTTATTGCACCACCATATTATTGGGGAATTAATAGTGCAACTGCGAAATATCCAGGTTCTTTTACAGTACGTCCAGAAACATTTAAAGCGATTATGTTTGATATTTTTAGTTCCCTTAAAGAGTGGGGATTTTCTAAGGTGTTTATAGTAAATGCTCATGGAGATAATAAACATACTGATGCAATTGAAGAATCTATGAATGAGATTAAGCAAAAGTTAAATATGCAAGTTTATCGTATGGACAACTTAGATATACAAATAGAAAATGGACCCGAATTTCCTAGACAAAGAGAAGATCGCTTTGAGCCGGATATACACGCTGGATCGATTGAAACAGCATCAATGTATGCATTTTATCCTCAAAAAGTTAGGAAGGAAATTGCTTTAAAATTGAAACCACAAAAAGGATTTGATCCTTTTGCATATTGTGGAGATCCTGCTAGTTTTATTTTGGAAAAAGATATTATTGAATACTTTCAAGCAGATGTTGAGTTGGATTCTTTAAAAATAGAAACTATACTTAATAATGATAAAGTAATTTGATTTTTATAAAGGAAGATTATCTTAAATAATTTAATAAAGGATGGCATAATAGAAGAGTTAAATAAAAAAGGAATAAATCAAAGGACAAAAGAACAGAAGGTTACTTAATAGAAATGTTAAGAGCTAATAGATTGTGTGAGATAGATTTTGAAAGAATGAAAATTAAAATAATAAGTTATGATCTAAAATAAAGGTGAAAGATTATGTAATACCAATTTTTTAATTATAATGTTGGTATTATATTTATAACTAAGATATAATAATAATTGTAAATTATTGTGAAACAAAGATTGTTTATATAATGAACGGGAGATGGTATTTTGAAAGAAAATAAAATATTAGTTCAAAATAAGGTGAGTTGGGATTTTATTGCCGATGAATGGTTTGGGTCAACTTCACTACCTACATATGGTCCAACTTTACCAAAGGAAGATACTTTGAATTTGTTTAATTTATTAGATAATAAAAAAGTTTTAGATATTGGTTGCGGTAGTGGACATTCTTTGCTATATACAGCTAAACGGGGTGCTAAAGAGTTATGGGGGTTGGATTTATCTTCAAAACAGATAGAGAATGCAAGAAAATTTCTATCGGAAAATAACATAAATGCAAATTTATTTGAGTCACCTATGGAAGAAAATCCGGGAATACCAGAAAATTATTTTGATTTTGTTTACTCGATATATGCATTCGGGTGGACTACCGACTTAAAGCAATCCATAGATTTAGTTCATAAATACTTAAAGAAATCTGGTGTTTTTATATTCTCTTGGGATAACCCATTGATGCAGTGTATAGAAGCAGAAGGCAATAAATATACGATTTCCAAGTCGTACTTGGATGAAGCAACTATTGATTTAACAAAAGGCAACCAAGCAATGAAACTAAAGAACTGGAAATTATCTTCATATATCAATGAACTGGCATCAGCAGGATTTAAAATTGATAAGTTGATTGAAGAAACTGATAAGGATATTCTTACCCAGGAACATGATTTTACACTAAAATACTATTCAAAGCACAAAGCTAAATTAATTAATACTTCGTTTATTATTAAAGCAATTAAATTATAAAACTTGCATAGCATGAGAATAGCCGTTAAGCGAAATCTTACTATTTGTTTTTTATGAAGTAATTTTATAACAATTTTAAAATATAACTAAATATTTAAAGGATATGTTCTTAATCAAGATAATTAAAAATATATCTTATAAAATTATATTTCTATATATATTTTGCGAGTGGAATATTGACGATGAACCGTATCATAAATAAGTGCAGTTTTTCTAAACTTGGATGAATGTATGGTAGTAATGTAAAACTAGCCTACACCATAAAACCCTGGATTAATTAGATTAGTCTGGGTTTTTTCCTTATGCATGAGCTTAGAATTATTTATAGTGAACTATAAGTAATGGTGTAACTTTTATAATAACTATAGTTAAAGTATACAGGATTAATATGTAAAATATCTCTTGATTTCTAAGCATATGTAATATACAATGAAAACGTAACATATACAAAATTTGTATCAAAAATAAAGAAGTTAAAGGAAGTTCTGTAAGATGTAGATTGCTACTTGCTAATTAATTTTCAAAATTGAAGATTAGAATAAGAGAAGTTTTTAAGTGCCTAATCTGTTAGGTTTTTTGTGTACTTCTTTTGAGTTAGTAAGTAGAAAGTATCATTTTATAGAACTAGAATATAATTTAATTTTCGGATATTAAGAGATAAACAGACTCCATTGGTGTTTTAAGCTTGCTTATCTTAAATAATGATATGATTTTTTATCATACTTAGTTTAGTTAATACTTCATATATATGAAGTATTATAATTAACAGGTTATTTTAGTGTGCGAAATAATTAGAATTTTAGACTGTAATAAGGCTAATGCTTTCTTACAGTCTTTTTGTTATATAAAAACAGATTAACTGATATTGAAAGTGCTTTTATAGTTATAAAAAATGAATTTTATTCAAGACAGTACAAGAAAATAAATATGATTAGGCATAACGTAAAGGATGGGGTTATATATGTATAAATTAAATCAGTACGAATACAAAAAAGTGGAGGATATTTTTAAAGAATTAGCCTTTAATATTGTTATAAAATCTGTAATTGATGGTAATACACCAGGAGAGATATACGTTGATAATAAGGATAATCCTAAAACCGCTTTAGTATGGGATATGATGAGTGAATTACTAGTTGAAGGTGAGTCTAATAATGATGAATTTAATAAAGAGATAAATAGGTTACTAATAGAAGAGCTTAAACCACGAGCAGCAAAGAGGTATATACCATGTTTTGATTTCTATTATTCAAAAGAATTGGAAAATAAACTTCATGTCTTACTTCCACAAGAAAATTGCATAAGGATAGATAGAAGTGTTTATAAATTTGAAAAACTAAAAATAGATTGGAGAGACCTTATCCCAGAAGATTGTAATATGGCCATTATTGACAAAAAGCTTTTGGAGAGAACGGATTTAAAACATATAGATGGTGTAAAAGGTTGGATAAATTCCTTCTGGCACTCAGAAGATGACTTAATATCTAAAGGAATAGGATACTGTTTAATAAAAGACGGTATAGTTGTAAGTTGGTGCTTATCAGTATTTGTTAGTGATAAGAATTTTGAATTTGGTTTGGAAACTGTAGAGCAATATAGAGGCAATAGTTACGGAAAACTTACTGCAGCAGCTTGTATGGAATATTGTACTCATAATAATATTATACCATTTTGGCAGTGTAATAAAGATAATATACCGTCAAATAAAGTTGCAGAGAGTATAGGTTTTGAAAAAGACTTTCAATATTATCTTGAAAATTTTAGATTTTAAAAAGATAAAAAATTACCTGAAAATTGAATAATGGCATATTTACAATTTATGTTATAATCGATTCATTATAGTAAATAATTATAAACAACTTATATTGGGAGATGGATAAAAATGTTTGAGTTAAATATTTTAAATGGGTTTAAAACTGTAGGTTCATTTATTCTATATAAAGATACACTTGCGTTTATGATAGGACCAGATAATACAGGAGAAAAACTGGGGGTAATGCGTCTTGGTGGACACATAGAGGAAAATGAAAGTTATCTCCAAACGTTAGAAAGAGAAATAAAAGAAGAAGGGTCAATTGAAGTAAACTTCTTAAATTCTCCAAATACATTTTATAAAAGAAATTGGAATGATAATAATTATGATGAAATTATAGATGAGATACCCTTGGATATTAAGCCGTTAATTATAGTAGGTGATAAAGTGCGTTCCACTGCTGTATTTTTATCTTATACAGAAAAAGAACCAAAACCTTCATCAGAAGCCTGTGGCATAATTTTTCTAAAAGAAAATGAAGTAAAACGTATTTGCTCAGAAAAGTTGAGATTAAGAGATTTTTTAGATAGTGGTGGTAAGTTGATTCAACAGAAAGAAATTGATTATAATATGGAAATGTATGCAGGTGTTCATTTAACATTTTTAAATAGACTAATAGCAGATAATAATAACTTAGTGAATAGATTCATTAATGGAAAATTAATTTAAAAGATATTAATGCATTCCTTAAAGGATATCTTAATAAAAAGAAATTGCATAATTTTATTAAATATTATTCTTATATAGTTCAGCCAAACTAAATAAATGTAAAAACCTATGCTAAAACTGATGTTAAGCATAGGTTTTTTGTTTCAAAAGTTCCTGTAAAAATGTCTGTTATTTTTGAGTTTACACCTCCAAAAGAAAATGGTCTGAAAAGCAATAAATCTTCCAAAGGCGCATTTTACCTATAAATATTTATATATATTTCTTTTTTTATATGTTTATATTTAAATTAATTGCAAGTGAAATATAAACCTGCTGATGGAAGATAGGTTGAATATTTTACTCTGTATGAATTTTTTATAATATGATTAAAAGGACATTATTCTATATGTCTAAAATGCTATTAACACAGTTAGATAAAGGTGAAGATTACTCTTGTTTAAACAGGACTGTAACTATAAACATATTAAACTTCAACTATTTAGATGAAGAAAGATTCATAAAAAATTATGCTCTATTTGAAAAGACTACTAAACAGTCATTAACTGATCTATTAGAATTAATCTTTATTGAATTACCTAAATTTAATCATTACAAAGAAAAGCATAAATGGAATATCCAAGATAAAGAATTTAATGAAAAATTATATAAATGGCTGATGTTTTTATAAAATCCTGCTGGAAAGGAGATTGAAGAATTCATGAAAACAGATGGTGAAATAAAAGAAGCTATGGATGCTTTATATAAAATAAGCGGAGATAAACAAGCTATATGGCTTGCTGAAATGCGTGAGAAAGCATTAATGGATGAGCAAAGTAGACTTAAGGGAGCGACAAAAGAAGGAATAGACATAGGTAAAAAGGAAGGATTAAAAGAAACTATAATAGATAATCTATGTGATCATGGAAAAGTACCAATAAACATTATTGAGACTATTAATAAACAAGATAGCATGGAAATATTGAAGCAGTGGAATAAGATATCTGTTGTTGCTGAAAGTATAGAAGAATTCGAAGAAAAGATAAAATAGGCAAAGTGACTATTTTGTTAACGGGTTTACTTTAGGGGTTCAAAACAAATAATTGTAGTCATTTTCACAAGAAAATTTACAACTCAAAAACCTATGCTTAAATTTGATTTTAGTATAGGTTTTTGTATTTAATTCGTTATTGCTGAACAAAAAAGAAAAATGTGAACCAATTTAACTCTGTATTATGCTTATTATTGGCACTTACGCCCTATATAAAGTGCATGTCCACATGTTTCAATTATTGCAGGGTTTGTAGAAGTTTTATTTATTAGTTCAATCATCTTGTTGAATAGAGAGATATCTTTCTCAAATAACTCATATAATTTTTCTTCTTTATTATGTCCAAAGCTTCTTATTGACCGTAAAAGAATTTGAGAGAAATTATGTTCTCTAAACAGCTTTTCTATTTCCTTTGACTCTGGATAATACCCCTCTTGAAACATCACATTAGCATTATTGTTAAATCTTCCAGTTTCAAATACTTCAGATAAGTTATGCTCGTTGACTTGCTCAGGAAAATAGAAGGCACGGCTAACAACACCAATAGCACCAGTTAAATATGGGATAAAGCTCGCAAATATAATCCCATTTGGCTTTAACACTCGGTAGACTTCTGATACGCATTTGTTTCGTTCATCACTATCTAACAAATGGTACAATGGTCCAAATAATATGATAACATCAAAGCTGTTGTCATCATAACAACTTAAATCAACAGCGTTAACTACATCATAACTTTGGAGTGAGGGAATGTTATTTTCCTCCACATATGTTTTTGCTTGTTTAAGTAATCGTTCCGATAAATCAGCGAGTGTAACATTATAACCTTGCTTCGCAAGTTCAATAGAATACTTACCAGCTCCTCCTCCTAAATCTAAGATACAATCTGATTTTTTTAGATATGGAAGAATAATATTTATGCAAATATCATATTCAAGGCGACCTTCTGCATTTTCTAATCGATGCTGTTCGTCAAAAACAGAATAGTATGCTTTTATTTTTTCAAAATCAGTCATATAAGTATCCTCCTGTTTTATAAATAATGGTTTGTTTGCATTCGTTTACCATTATATATCTATATTATAAACTAACTTTGCAATATTTTCCAATATAATGAAATGAATAAGTATTAAGTCTACTGTCTGTAGTATATTAAGTTCATAAAATAATATAACATTTACAATTTGTGCTATAATTGATTCATGATAGTAAAACATGACGAAATGAATCAGAGGAGGATTATAATGAAAGTTTCTGTAAACGAATTATTAAACATTGAGGAATTAGATGCAAGAGCCATATTTGAAGGAGTTAATTATCCTTGGGAAGCTCTTACAGAAATTAAGGCTTTTATTTTTGAATACGCAAAAAATCTACCAAGCGATTTTGAAAGAATAAAGGAATTTGTATGGGTTGGCAAAGGTACTACTATAGAAAAAAGTGTTATTATAAGCGGTCCAGCGATTATAGGTTACAATTGCGAAATCAGGCATTCTGCTTACATTAGAGACAATGTTATCATTGGTAATAATGTTGTAATTGGAAACTCAACTGAAATTAAAAATTCAATCCTCTTTAATAGAGCGCAGGTTCCCCATTACAATTATGTTGGTGATTCAATATTAGGGTATAAAGCCCATCTAGGGGCAGGTGCAATAACCTCCAATTTAAAATCTGATGGAACATTAGTAAAAGTAAAAAATGGTGCAGATATTGTTGAAACTGGTTTAAGGAAATTTGGTGCAATTGTAGGCGATTCAGCTGAAGTAGGATGTAACTCCGTTTTAAACCCAGGGACAATAATAGGAAAAGATAGTATTGTTTATCCATTAAGTTCTGTAAGAGGTTATATTCCAGAGAAGAGTATTTTGAAGAGTAATGGTGAAATTGTAGCGAAAAAATAAAGTCAAGGAACCAGGATATCCTATTAATAGTTTTTCTGGGCATGATAAAGAATTTTTGGAAGCAAATTATTCTCAATATCTTGATGGTAAGAAGTTCTTTGCCTATGCGGATACAGATTGTTATTGGGAAGCCTTTACCACTAATGAAATGATAAATTTGGCTCAAAAGACAGGATTTTTAGTTGTAGAGTGTAAAAGAGGTATGGTTTATAAAGAAGAAGATGGTCCGATACTTCATTGTATTTGCAGAAAATGAGCATAATAAAGTGTTAAGTTAGTTCACTTTATGTAGATATTGCGAACTAATTAAGAAATATTGATCTTTGAAATTCAAAAAATATGGTGTTATAAAAATATGTTATAATAAACTAATATTTATATTATTATATGAGTTTATAGTTTATTACTAAGCGATAAATTAGAATTTGAGGAGGTGGCTTTGTTATATGAAAAGATATATTGCATTTTTAAGGGGCATCAATATAAGTGGCAAAAATAAGATTCCAATGGCTGGATTAAAAGCAGGTTTTGAAGAACTTGGTTTTTTAGAAGTTAAGACATATCTGAACAGCGGCAATGTCATCTTTTCAAGTGATGAGGATTACAAAGAGGATTTTTCTGATCAGATTGAAACTATGATAAAAGACAGGTTTGATTTAAAAATACCGGTTTTTATCATATTAAAAGAAGAACTGGAAGATATACTACATAATGCCCCTGACTGGTGGGGAAATGAAAACAAGGAAATCTACGATAATCTGATTTTTATAATGTTACCGACAACATTTACTGATGTATTTAGTGAAATAGGAGAGCCTAAAGAAGAATTTGAAAAGATAAAGAACTACAAAAAAGCAGTATTCTGGTCTTTTAGTCGAAAGGATTATCAAAAGACAAATTGGTGGTCGAAGACAGCTAACGCAAACATTAGTAGCAAGCTGACAATCAGAACAGCAAACACAGTTAGAAAGATAGTTGGGATGTAATAAAGTTGCAAATACCGGTTTATCGAGTAAGTTAAAGAACTAATTTAAAAAATATTACGAAGATAAAATTAAATAAATATAATAACCTATGCTAAAACTGATGTTAAGCATAGGTTTTTTGATGTAAAAGTTCCTTTCTTTATAACGGCTTTATAAAGACTTCTCATTAATTTTTTATAGAATATTTGTTTGCATAAACTACAAATAGTAAGGCGATAATATTTAGTGAAGTAACAAATAAAGGAAGGTATTACTTATGACAAAAATATTAGATCCTAAAAACGATGTAGTTTTCCAAAAACTATTTGGAATGAAAGCTCATAAGCACATATTAATAAGTTTTCTAAATTCAATCTTAAATTTATCTGGTGAGAATGCCATCAAAGAAGTTGATTTTGAAGAGAAAATACTTGATGCCTCACTAATTGCAAGTGAAAAACTTAGTATATTAGATTTACATGTTACTACTGAAAGAGATATGCACGTAAATGTAGAAATTCAGCTAATAAATCAGTATAATATGATTAAAAGGACTTTATTCTATATATCTAAAATGTTATTAACACAATTAGATAAAGGTGAAGATTACTCTTGTTTAAACAGGACTGTAACTATAAACATATTAAACTTCAAATATTTAGAT
Organism: Clostridium sp. TW13; assembly: GCF_024345225.1. Classification (NCBI taxonomy): domain Bacteria; kingdom Bacillati; phylum Bacillota; class Clostridia; order Eubacteriales; family Clostridiaceae; genus Inconstantimicrobium; species Inconstantimicrobium mannanitabidum. Next base: position 1,676,941 of record NZ_BROD01000001.1, on the reverse strand, counting down.
GGTGAGAATTTTATTAAAAATTATGGACTATTTGAAAAGGAAACTAAACAATCATTAACAGACTTATTAGAATTAGTATTTATAGAATTACCTAAATTTAATGATTACAAAGAAGATCATATATCAAATAAGCAAACTAAAGAATTTAATGAAAAATTATATAAATGGCTGACGTTTTTATCAAATCCTGCAGGGAAGGAGATTGAAGAATTCATGAAAACAGATGGAGAAATAAAAGAAGCTATGGATGCTTTATATAAAATAAGTGGAGATAAACAAGCAATTTGGCTTGCTGAAATGCGTGAAAAAGCATTGATGGATGAGCAAAGTAGACTTAAGGGAGCGACAAAAGAAGGAATAGATAAGGGTATAAATATAGGTAAAAAGGAAAAAGCATTAGAAATAGCCAAAAATCTACTGGATGTTTTAGATGATGAAACAATTGCTTTAAAGACTGGATTAAATATAGAAGATATTAAAATATTAAGAAAATAGCTAATCTTCTTATCAAATCCTACGTGAAAGGAGATTGAAGAATTCATGAAAACAGATGGAGAAATAGAAGAGGCTATGGATGCTTTATATAAAATAAGTGGAGATAAACAAGCAATTTGGCTTGCTGAAATGCGTGAAAAAGCATTAATGGATGAGCAAAGTAGACTTAAGGGAGCGACAAAAGAAGGAATAGAAATAGGTAAAAAACAAAAGGCATTAGAGATCACCAAAAATCTATTGGATGTTTTAGATGATAAAATAATTGCTTTAAAGACTGGATTAAATATAGAAGACATTAAAAAATTAAGAAAATAAAAATAACATTTTTGTGAGTGAAGCTATTATAAAATAGACAAATGTACTATTTTGTAATAGCTTTTTTGTATTTTATACTGCCTGTAGTATATTAAGTTCCTAAAATAATGTGATACTTACAACTTGTGCTATAATTGATTCATGATAGTAAGTAATTGCGAGATAAAGAGTATTTATATTTTGTGAGGTAAACAAATATGAATTTAGAAGAATGTGTAGGTGCTTTTATTGAAAATTTTCCTGAACACGAACAAACATATCGTGAACACATTGATTTTTGTGAGGAACTGTTTAGGTCATGTTTTCTTTGGAGATGCTATAAATCTGCCTTTAACTCAATTGTTAAAGGAAAATGAAGATATTGAAACTATACGGAGATATATTGATTTTATTGAGTATATGTATAAGACAGGTGATGAAGCTGTACAGAATATAGTCGTTGTAACCATACTGGAATACTTAGGTGATGATAAAGATGTGTTAGCAAATGCGTTTAATTTTTTCAGTGATGATATAAGAAAAAAGTCTATTGAAGTTGAAAGGTTTTTAGGAAGATATTGGCGTAATCTTTAGCACGTTAATAGATGTAATTGGAGTGAGGTTATGGAGAATATTGAAGAAGTAACAAAAAGAGAACAAATGACTTTATTGCTTAAAAAAGCAGGTTGGTATCCGAACAGAAAAATTAATATTTCTAATTTTGAACGACAATGTATAGAAAATGGAATAGAACTATTTGATAGTGCTCAAAAATTTCTTGAACAATTTACTGGATTAGATAAAACGGTTTACTTTAAATCTTATCATCCAGTTAAAGAAATCGGATTGTCTTTGCACGACTATTCTTTTTATTTCATATCAAGCCCTACAGAGGAAATAGATTTTGTAGATGATTATAAAGCCATTTTAGATTTTGCAAATGAAGATTGTTTTTATTTAGGTGAAAGTGGGTATCATTATCCTGCTGTTGTAGCAATAGGACGTTCTGGCAAACTGTATTTTAAACATGACTATTCGGAAGATGTTTGGGTATTTAATGATTTAATTGAAAGTATGGAGAGGGAATTAGGTCATCATAATATTGAAACTTCATCGTTATATAAATAGTGATTCAATGTTGAAGATTTATACACACGCCAGTAGGTAAATGTAAGGACTAAAATATCAACGTTTCTTATATAGTTCAGAAAAATTAAATAAATGTAAAAACCTATGCTAAAACTGATATTAAGCATAGGTTTTTTGTTGCAAAAGTTCCTGTGAAAATGTCTGTTATTTCTGAGTTTACACCTCTAAAGAGAATGATTTGAAAAGCAATAAACCTTATAAAGGCGCATTTTACCTATAAATATTTATATATATTTCTTTTTTTATATGTTTATATTTAAAAAGCCAAGTTAAATAGAAACCTGTTTATGCAAGATAGGTTAAATATTTTACGCTGCATCAATTTTTTATTAATGAAACTCAAATCTATAAAGAATATTACCCTCTTCTATAGAATAGTATATTTTATGGAAAGCAGGTAAGTTAATTAATTGATATAGAATTAAATTTATTACCTAAAGAAAAACAAAAAGAAATAATAGAGAAATATTTAGAAACAATTAAATTTTAGAAGGGGATGCGTTTTATGTCATCAGTGCCTAATATGGACTTAACGGATTTTAATGAATGGAAATGTGAAGTCAGAAAAAATGTTTATCAGTTTGGACAATTGTGCAATTTAATTCAAGATGGTTACGAAAGAAAGCATGGAGGAATAGTTTTAAATCCAGATTATCAACGTGAATATAAATTTGGTAAGGAAAAAGAATCAAGCATAATAGAATCTTTACTACTCAATATTCCTATACCTGTTATATATCTTTCAAAGGATACAGAGAAGGAAAAGGTACTACTAAATGTTATTGATGGAGCTCATAGGTTAATGGCAATGTATAGGTATAAAAATAATAAATTTGCATTAACAAAATTAAGTAAACTTACAAAACTTAATGGAATGACATTTGATCAGCTTCCTGCAAATGTTAGGAATCGCTTAGAAATGGATAGCCAAATTAATGTTGAATCTATAGATGTTTCTAATAATGAAGAGCTAGAATATGAAGTATTTATGAGATTTAACCAAGCCACAAATCCATTAACAAAACAGGAATTAAACGAAGTAGTATATCGTTCTTCTTTTTCATTTTGGGCAAAAGATGTATTAATGAAAAACTTAATCAACAAACCTAAGTTCAATAAAATGTTTAAGTGTAATGATAAAAAGATAAAAGATAAGACTACAAATTATGAGTTATATGCATGTCTTGGTTATTCATATTGTGGTTTAGTTGAAGGTAAGAATGATACTCCTTACTATGTAGAAAGATTTATGAGGGAAATGAAAAAGCTATCTACTGATAAATTGAAACTGAAGAAAATAGAAATTGAAGATTACTTAAATAATTTTTTAAAGTTCTATGATAAGATCTCAATTATTGAGGGCATAGATAGTATATTCAGCAAAGAATTCATCACAAAAATAACACCAAAAGGAAATCATAACTTTCTTATAAGCTTTCTTATTCCTTTAACATTATCATATGATTATCTTGCACTGAAAGGATTCTTTTCCAATGGTGAATTAGCAGAAGCAGATTACCATGTAGCATATAAAGCCATTGTAAGAGGAATGAATGCAGCAGAATTCTCTGACTTTGGAGGAGTATCCTCTACAAGCTACCGTTTTCAAAAGAAATGCATCGATTATATTAAAGAATCTATTGATCAAATGATGGCAAAACGTTAGTATTGCAGAGCAATAAACACTGTGAAGCAGAAAAATAATATATTTGATATGATTGAAGCTATTATAAGATAGGTTAATGTACTATTTTGTAATAGCTTTTTTTGTATGAAGAAAGGTGTTGAAAGAGGAAACTATATGGAAAAATATATGGTATATGTATTTATTTGTGATGAATTGTGGTAGAATTTAAGTTAAGATAATGTCTATAATAGGAATTTAGCATCAACAGATTAATTGTACAAAAATATTGATTGATGTTTAGTCTAATGAATGATGAACCGTATCATAAGTAATGATAATTTAATAAAATATGTTATGTTAAAAGAAAAAAATAATTTTTAAGCGATAGAGAAATGGGGATTTGTGGAGGATAATTTATAGTAAAGTAAGCAGAAGAATATGATATTTTAGTAATTACTGATTTAGACAAAAAGTATTGGTCTGAAATTCCAAAGGGAAAGTCACTTTATGGCTGTTAAGAGATTGATTGCATGGAAAGGTGTTTCAAAAGAACTTATCAATTTTGCTTAACTATAAATTCTAATTTAAAGTTAAGTAATATAAATAGTAGATTTGTCAGTGATTTTCAGTTCGTTTCACAAATGTGAACTGAAAATTATTATATAATGGGTGGGTGAAGACATGGAAAACCATATTGAAAAAATTCAAAAGTATTTACATAATGGGCGTACTGAAGATATGGATAATCGCATTGAAGGACTTCGAAAGTATATTGATGAAATTCTAATAAATATGAACGACACTCAAGAAAGAAGGTGTGGTTACCTCCATCTTTATGGAGTTTCGCAGGCATGTGCAATGATTGCTCTAAAAAGAAATCAAGATGTTGAATTGGCGACCATTGCTGGTATGTTACATGATTTATACTCTTATAAAGCTATGAATACTGAAAATCATACTGAGCACAGTGCAGTTTTGGCACGTCAAATTCTTGAGGAGTTGTCATTGACAACTGATAATGAAACAGATTTAATATGTTCAGCTATTCGCAACCACAGTTCAAAAGCGACTACTCATTCTGCATTTGATGAAGTATTAAAAGATGCAGATGTTTTACAACATTGTTTATATAATCCGCTTTTTCCTGTGATGGAACATGAAAAATGTAGGTTTCAGAATTTACTAACTGAATTTGGTATTTCACCAACATTATAAGTATAACACGAAGCTCAACAAAATCCAATTTGTAGTGGAGTTTAATATTAAATAATAGTTGCATGAATTCCAGACAAAAACTTTATAGAATATATGGGTTCTATTGAAAGAGAAGTAATTAAATATAATAAAGATACTTTTGATATTAATGTTTGTTTATAAACGTATTAATTTATAATTTAAATAAGGAGTATTTATATGAAAAGGTTGAGGTTTTTAGGCATAGGTTCAGGATATCATTCTATAGAAGCGAATACATCAGCATACATTAAAGAAAATAAAACGTTATTATTAATTGATTGTGGAGAAACTGTATTTAAGAAAATTTTAGAGAAAAACTTAATGGATGGAGTTAAAGAAGTTCATATATTAATAACGCATATGCATTCAGACCATGTAGGTTCCTTGGGTGGGTTTATTGGATTTTGCTATTGGAAGTATAAAATAACAACAAATGTGTATTTTAAAGAAAGAGAAAAGATAAAAGTATTTTTAGGATTACTTGGATTAAATGAAAACGAGAGCTTTTTAGTGTTGAATCCAGATGCTAAGAGAATTGAATCATTGGATTTAGAAGTAAACTCAAAATTAACTAAGCATGTAGAATCAATTAATACTTATTCGTATATTTTAAGCTTTGATAAGGCAAATAGTATTTTTTATAGCGGAGATACTTATGAAACTAATATTGATATAATAACTTTTTTAAATAATGGTAATTTAGTGTATCACGATACATGTCTTGATGATGCAGAAGAGAATGTGCACACATCTTTAAGAAAGTTATGTAAATTAGTACCTAAAGAATATAGAAGCCAGGTTTATTGTATTCATATTGATGGAGATAACTTCATTGAAGAAGCAAATCGACAAGGTTTCAAGGTAGCTACTATAGATTAAATAATATCTATAAAATGATGGCATATAACCTTACCACATTGTTATAATAAACTATTCTTCAGGTTGGAATGAAAGGCAGAGATAACAAATGTCATATTCAATACATATAATTAAAACTCAATATCCATGGGAATCTAACGAAAACCCTATCACATTAGAAGAGTGGACAAAACTAATTGAGACGGATTCTGAAATGAAAATTAAAAATCAATTTTCAAGCGTTAACCTGCAAACACTTGAAAAAATTACAATAAAGCTAAAAAACACAGCTATTTGGACATTTAAATATGATGGGATAGCTTATGAAGTCGCATTCACATATAATAGAGGAAAAATATCTGTATCCGGCGCAAATGATTATGTGAAAGAAAAGATGAAGAAAATTGCAGTCAAGTTATCATGTAGAGTCGTTGGTGATGAAGGAGAAGAATACTAAAATAGTAACTTAAGTATTTTAAAGAAAAAACTCACTAAAAATCTTTAGTGAGTTTTTTCTTTCTTTTAATACAGTCTTTATTTCCCATACACCGTTATGGTATAATACTGTAGAAATTAATTTAAATTTGGAGGAAATAATGCAAGATAATAATTTAAAAATTGATGATAAAAAAACTTTCCATATCAGTACTTATGGCTGTCAAATGAATGAAGAAGATTCTGAAAAGCTATCTGGTATGCTTAAGAGAATTGGTTATACAGAAACAGAAGATAAAGAAAAGGCTTCTATTATTATATTTAATACTTGCTGCGTAAGAGAAAATGCTGAAAACAAGGTATACGGTAACTTAGGTGAATTAAAAAGACTTAAGAAAGAAAACAAAGATCTTGTTATAGCTATCTGTGGTTGCATGATGCAACAAAAGGGTATGGCTGATACTATACTTGAAAAGTTCCCTTATGTAGATATAATCTTCGGAACACACAACTCATATAAGTTCCCTGAATACTTAAACAGAGTTAAACAAGATGGTGTTCAAGTTAAGGAAATAGTAAATAAGGAAGATCAAATTGTTGAGGGAATTCCTATAGACAGAAAGAGTGATACAAAAGCCTTTGTTACTGTAATGTATGGCTGCAACAATTTCTGTACATATTGTGTTGTACCTTATGTTAGAGGTAGAGAGAGAAGCAGAAAGCCTGAAGATATTGAAAATGAAATTAAGGAATTAGTTGCTCAAGGATATAAGGAAATCACTTTACTTGGTCAAAATGTTAACTCTTATGGTAAGGGCTTAGAGCCAGAGATTTCTTTTGCTGATCTTCTAAGAAGAGTTAATGAAATCCCTGGTCTTGATAGAGTAAGATTCATGACTTCACATCCAAAGGATTTAACTGATGATGTTATTTACGCAATAAGAGATTGTAATAAGTTATGTGAGCAAATTCACCTTCCAGTACAAAGTGGTTCTACAAGAGTACTAGAGGAAATGAACAGACACTACACAAGAGATTACTACTTAGATCTAGTTAAGAAGATCAAAAAGGAAATACCAAATGTATCTTTAACTACAGATATTATCATTGGTTTCCCTGGAGAAACAGAGGAAGATTTCCAAGATACTTTATCCTTAGTTAAGGAAGTAGAATATGATTCTGCATTTACTTTTATATATTCAAGAAGAAAGTATACTCCTGCTGACAGGATGGAGAATCAAATTGCTGAAGACGTTAAGCATGATAGATTCAACAGATTACTTGAAGCTGTTAACGAAATTGTTGCTAAAAAGAACAAGACTTTTGAAGGCAAAACAGTGGAAGTTTTAGTTGAAGGAACTAGCAAGAATGATGAAACTAAACTTTCAGGAAGAACAAGAGAAGGAAAACTTGTTAATTTTGAAGGCAAGGCTGATAGTATAGGTAAACTTGTTAATGTTAAAATTACAAAAGCACATTCTTTTTCATTAAATGGAGAGGAAGTTTAAAAAGCTCTTTAATTAGAGCTTTTTAATTTAAGGAGGAATAACAGTTATGGCACTATCACCTATGATGCAACAATATGTTGATACGAAAGAAAAGTATAAAGATTGCTTACTGTTTTTTAGAGTGGGTGATTTTTATGAAATGTTCTTTGAAGATGCAGAGATAACCTCTAAAGCCTTAGAGCTTGTTTTAACAGGAAAGGATTGTGGTCTGCCTAGTAGAGCTCCTATGTGTGGAATTCCTTATCATGCAGTGAACACCTATCTTGGAAGACTTATTGCTAAGGGTTTTAAGGTTGCAATCTGTGAGCAGGTTGAAGATCCAGCAACAGCTAAGGGCTTAGTTAAAAGAGATGTTATAAAGGTAGTAACTCCAGGAACCTATAATGATACAAACTTTATAGATGAACAGAGAAATAACTTTGTTATGAGCATCTATTCTGATTCAAATAGTACAGCAATAGCAGTTACAGATATATCTACAGGGGACTTTCTATGTACTTCCTTTGTAACAAAGAATAATCTTATTTCTGATGAAATATCAAAGTTTTCACCAAAGGAAATAATCCTAAAGGAAGGTATAGATGAGAAGCTTTATAAGGATATCTTATACCTTGGTATTATGGTTACAAAGAAGGAAGACGCTTATTTTTCTTCTGATCTTAATGACTTACAAGAACAATTTTCCGAGGAAGAATTATCAAAGCTTAATGATATAGAAAAGGCTGCCTGTGTATCTCTTATTAAATATATTAAGGATACTCAAAAGTGCACGCTTTCAAACATTAATAAGATTGATAAGTATGAAATCCTTGATTATATGACTATAGACAGTAATACAAGAAGAAACCTTGAACTTACTGAAAATATTCATGAGAAGAATAAAAAAGGCTCTCTTTTATGGGTGCTTGATAAGACTAAGACTTCCATGGGAAGCAGACAGCTTAGAAAGTGGATAGAGCAACCCCTAATTAATAAAAATGAGATTGAAAATAGATTATCTGCTGTAGAGGAACTGTATAATAATCTTTCCTTAAATGAAGATTTAAGAACAGCCCTACATGATATTTATGATATAGAGAGAATAGTAGGTAAGGTAGCTACTAATAATGTAAATGCTAAGGATTTAATTTCTCTTAAGAATTCTTTAAAGAGGATTCCAGATTTAAAAGCCTTACTTAAAGATACCTCTTCAAATAAGTTAAGCTATTATTATAACAATATAGATGAACTTACTGATATATGTAACTTATTAGAATCAGCTATTATAGATGAACCTCCAATGTCAATTAAAGAAGGAGGAATCATAAAGGAAGGTTACAACAGCGAGGTTGATGAACTTAGAACTGCAAAGTTCCACGGTAAAGAATGGATTGCTGCTCTAGAAAATCAAGAAAGAGAGTTTACAGGAATCAAATCTCTAAAGGTGGGTTATAATAAAGTATTTGGTTATTATATAGAAATTACTAGATCAAACTATGATTCAATCCCAGAGGGAAGATATATAAGAAAGCAAACTCTTGCAAATGCTGAAAGATTTATTACAGAGGAATTAAAACAAGTAGAAGAAAAGATACTTGGAGCAGAAGAGAAGTTATCTGCCCTTGAATATTCTCTATTCTCTGATATTAGAAATGCCATAGAAAAAGAAATTCAAAGAATGCAAAAGACTTCAAAGATAATCTCAGAGCTTGACTGCTTAACAAACTTTGCATATATAGCGTTAGAGAATTCTTATGTAAAACCAAACTTAAACACAGAGGGAATTATAGATATCCAAGATGGAAGACATCCTGTAGTTGAGAAGGTTATAGATAAGGGAGAGTTTGTTTCTAATGATACCTTATTAGATAGAAAGAATAACAACCTGCTTATAATCACAGGACCAAACATGGCGGGTAAATCTACTTATATGAGACAGGTAGCTTTAATTACCCTTATGGCACATATAGGTTCTTTCATTCCAGCTAGAGAAGGAAACATCTCAATTTGTGATAAGATATTCACAAGAATAGGTGCTTCTGACGATTTAGCAGGGGGGAAGAGTACCTTCATGGTGGAGATGTGGGAAGTATCAAACATCTTAAATAACGCTACTTCTAACAGTCTTGTTTTATTAGATGAGGTTGGAAGAGGTACTTCAACCTATGATGGACTTAGTATTGCTTGGTCAGTAGTTGAGTACATCTGCAATTCAAACAACTTAAGATGTAAAACTCTATTTGCAACTCACTATCATGAGCTTACAAAGCTTGAAAAAGAGCTTGAGGGAGTAAAGAATTATTCTGTATCTGTAAAGGAAGTAGATGATACTGTTATCTTCCTTAGAAAGATTGTAGAAGGTGGAGCAGACCAATCCTATGGTATAGAGGTTGCAAAGCTTGCTGGACTTCCTGAAAAGGTAATTGAGAGAGCAAAGGAAATACTACAAGGACTTGAAGAGAAAAATAGTAATAAAGAAATTTCTATAAATCCAGAAGTTCCTAAAGAGGTTTCTTCTGATAATGAAGTTACAGCTAAAGATACTGATATTGCAGTTAAAGAAGTTGCAGTGGATGAAGAAGTCCAAAAGCCAAAGCATGGTAAGTCTCATAAGAAATCTGTAGTTAATGAAGATGGAGCTATGCAGCTAGACTTTGGTATGATATCTAAAGAGAACTTTATAAGCAAGGTTAAGGATTTAGATATTTTAACTTTAACACCAATGGATGCAATGAATAAGCTTTATGAACTTGTAAAAGAAGCAAAGGAATTTTAATTTTAGGAGGTGATAGCTATGAAAAGAATTAATATCTTAGATGAAAATACAGCTAATAAAATAGCAGCAGGAGAGGTAGTTGAAAGACCCTCTTCTGTGGTAAAAGAATTAGTTGAAAACAGTATTGATGCTGAAGCTAAGGATATAACCATTGAAGTAGAGGAAGGTGGCATAAGCCTTATAAAAATTATTGATGATGGTATAGGTATCTATGAAGATGATTTAGAAAAAGCTTTTATGGCCCATGCTACCAGCAAAATTAAAAGCGCAGAAGATATCTTTGCAATAAACACTCTAGGTTTTAGAGGTGAGGCCTTGCCAAGTATAGCTTCTATAGCAAAGGTTTATTTAAAGAGCAAATTCATAGACTCTGATAGTGGAAATGAAATAAAGATTGAAGCAGGAGAAGTAGTAGAGAAATCTAAAACCTCCTGTGCCAAAGGAACTGTGATTGAAGTTAGAGATATATTCTTTAATGTACCTGCTAGAAAGAAGTTTTTAAAGAGTACTTCAAGGGAAACATCCTTAATCAGTGATATAGTTACAAGAATAGCTATCTCTCATCCTGAGATTAGTTTTAAATTATTTAGTAACGGTAAAAAACTTCTACATACCTACGGTACAGGTAAGCTTGAAGATGCACTTAGAAGCATATATGGAAAGAATACTTGTGATGAGTTATTGTACTTTGAAGAGCATCATGATATCTATTCTATCTATGGTTATATAGGTAGGGAAGCTATCAGTAGAGGTTCAAGAAACAATGAAACCATCTTTGTAAACAAGAGATATGTAAAGGACAGAAAGCTCGCTATAGCAGTAGAGAATGCCTTTAGAGCCTTTTCAACTGTAAATAAATATCCCTTCTTTGTGCTTTTTGTAGATACTTATCCAGAGCTTATTGATGTAAACATTCATCCAACCAAGGCTGAAGTTAAGTTTAAGGATGATAGAACTGCTTTTAAGCTTATATTTGACACAGTGCATGGTGCATTAAAAGAAGATGTAATGGGAGAGTTTACCCTTCCTGAAGAAAAGACTAAGGATGAAGAGCAGGTAGAGGAGCTTAACTTCCTTGTTCAAGAAGAAACCTTAGATAAAGATGCACTTAGAAATGAGTTTAATCAAAGAATGTCACAGCTTAATTCTGAAAAGCCTGCATATGCTCAAGATAACAATGAGCATATTATGGTTAATGAAGGAAGAGGTAAGGATTATACTCCTGCTAAACCAATTTCAGAAGATAATTATATAATTCCACCTAAACCAATAGATGATCATTATGCTAGTGAAGTTTCTGCTAATATACAAAACTCAAATGCAACAAATGCTATGGGTAAAGATTCAAACCTAGCACAAACTAATCTGCAATCAGAAGGTTCTAAGGATAATAGTTTTGAAGTTAAAGATTCTCCATATAGAACTGAAGCAAATAAACAGACTCTTCAAAATACTAATGAAGAAACTCTTCAAAAAACTGAAGTGGATGCACAGTACACTGAAAACAAACAAACTGATACTATTAACACCACCGGAGAATGTGCACAAAATACTGGCTTAGATAATGCTAAAGAGGAACTTTTAAAGCAAAATCCTATAAAACCTCAAGCTAAGCTACCAGATTTTAAGGTGATCGGCCAATATAATAAAACTTACATTCTGGCAGAGTGGGATAACAATTTATTTTTAATAGATCAGCATGCAGCTCACGAAAAGGTTATGTTTGAGAAGTATTATAATAACATTCTAAATGGAGAAATAATTGTTCAAACTCTTCTTATTCCTGAAGTTATTGAACTTACCTTAGATGATTTTGCAATTTATGAAGAAAACAAAGAAGTATTTACTAACGCAGGTTTCACTGTAGAGGAATTTGGAGATAATACTGTTACAATTAAAGAAGTGCCATATTTTCTAGGACGCTTATCTTCAAAGAGACTTCTTTTAGATATAATAGATAACCTTAGACAGTTAGGTTCAGGAAAAACTGTAGAGGTAAAATATAATAGGATTGCAACAATGGCTTGTAAGTCTGCAGTTAAGGCAAATGATGAGCTTAATAAATCAGAAATGGAAGCTTTACTTGAAAAATTAAAATATTTAGATGATCCTTTCCATTGTCCACATGGAAGACCTACCATTATAAAGTTTACATTAACTGATATAGAAAGAAGATTTAAGAGAATAGTATAAGTAAGGTGATTAAGATGAAGAAAAAATTATTAATAATAGCAGGGCCAACAGCTGTTGGGAAAACAGATATATCTATTGAACTTGCAAAAAGGCTTAATGGAGAGATAATTTCCTGTGACTCAATGCAAATATATAAATATATGGACATTGGTTCTGCTAAGGTTTCTAAAGAGGAGATGCAAGGTGTTCCTCATTACATGATAGATATAGTATCACCTGAAAATGAATTTTCAGTGGCTGAATATAAAAGCCAAGTTACAGAAATAATAGATGATATCTGTAAGAGAGGAAAGCTTCCTATTATTGCAGGTGGAACTGGACTTTATATAAATTCAATTATCTGCAATATGAATTTTACTGAAAGTGAAAAGGATGAAGAATACAGAAGCTACCTAGAGAATTTAGCTGAAGAAAAGGGTGGCGAGTACCTTCATGAAATGCTTAAGGAAGTTGATCCTATAAGTTATGCAAACATCCACTATAACAATAAAAAGAGAGTAATCAGAGCCTTAGAAGTGTATAAGATAACCGGAAAGCCATTTTCATCCTTTGCTTCTGGTGACCAATATTATTCCACAGAGTATGATGTACATTATTATGTTTTAAACATGGATAGAGAAAAATTATACAATAGAATTAATATGCGTGTAGATATAATGATGAATAAAGGTCTTATAGATGAAGTTAAAGAATTGCAATCTATGGGTTGTAATGCAGAAATGCAATCTATGAAGGGAATAGGCTATAAGGAAATCTTATATTACCTTGATGGTAAAATCTCTTTAGAAACAGCTATAGATATGATAAAACAAGGTAGCAGAAACTATGCAAAGAGACAATTAACTTGGTTTAGAAAAGATCCAAGAGCTGAATTCATTGACAAAGATAAATATTCTTCAGAAGAAGAAATAATAGTGAAAATAATGGATGACATTAAAAACTCTTAGATGTATAATAGAACCATATATAAAAGTAGGAGGGTATTGAAGTGAATAAATCAACAAATAATTTACAAGATATATTTTTAAATGGTGCTAGAAAAAACAAAATTCCTGTCATAATATATTTAGTTAATGGGGTTCAAATTAGAGGTAATGTTAAAGGCTTTGATAGCTTTACAGTTGTTTTAGACTCAGAGGGAAAACAAATGCTTATTTACAAGCACGCAATTACCACTGTATCTCCTGCTAAACCAATATTATTCACTGGAAATACAAATGAAGAGATCTAATAGATAGGCAAGCTTAAGTTTGCCTATTTTTTTTGATTATGTTAAGATATTCTTTGGTGTTAATTACATATAAACAGTATAAAAAACACTAGCTTTTTAACTAGTATTTTTTATGATGTTCAAGCAATGGAGGGAAATAAATGTTAGATATAACTAAAGAGCTTTTATTAACAAAGTATAATATAAATAAAGAAGTTTTTGACTTAAGTGAGAAAGCTTTAAATGATGTAGAAGCTCAGTTTAAAATTTATGATAGTATAAGAGAATATAATCAATACAAGGTTCTAGATGCTTTTCAAAAGGAAAGAATCAGCGACAGTCATTTCACTAATTCAAGTGGATATGGTTACGGAGATATAGGAAGAGATTCTTTAGATTTAGTATATGCTAGAGTTTTAGGCGCAGAAGCAGCCTTGGTTAGACCTCATTTTGTAAATGGTACTCATGCTATAGGTACAGCTTTATTCGGAAACTTAAGACCAAACGATACCTTACTTGCCATTTCAGGAAAGCCTTATGATACTTTGCATAACATCATAGGTATTGATACCGATGAAAAGATAGGATCATTAAAAGAATATGGAGTTAAATATAAGCAAATTGATCTTACACCAGAATTCAAATTCGATTTAGAAAAAATCAAAGCTGAATTGCTTGGAGACTCAACAATAAGAGTTGTTCACATTCAAAGATCTACAGGCTACGGTTGGAGAAATTCTTTTACAGTAGATCAATTAGGAGAAATTATCTCTTATGTTAAATCAATCAGAAATGATGTATTAGTATTTGTTGATAACTGTTATGGTGAATTTATAGATACAAAGGAACCAACAGAAGTAGGAGCAGATTTAATCGCTGGTTCACTTATAAAGAACATAGGTGGAGGTATCGCTCCAACAGGTGGATACATAGCTGGTAAGAAGGAATATGTTGAACAAGCTGCCTATAGATTAACTGTACCTGGAATAGGAGGAGAGTGTGGCTCAACTTTCGGAGTTATGAGACAATTATTCCAAGGACTATTCCTTGCACCTCACGTAGCTATGGAAGCTGTTAAAGGAGCAGTTTACTGCGCTAGACTTATGGAACTTGCAGGCTTTGAAGTATTACCAAAGTACACTGACAAGAGAAGTGATATAATTCAAGCAATCAAATTCAACGATCCAGATAAGTTAATTCAATTCTGCAAGGGAATTCAAAAGGGATCTCCAATAGACTCATTTGTAGAATGCGAACCTTGGGATATGCCAGGATATAAGGATCAAGTTATAATGGCTGCAGGAGCCTTTATTCAAGGATCTTCAATTGAATTATCTGCAGATGCACCAATAAGAGCACCATACATCGCATACTTGCAAGGTGGATTAACCTTTGATCATGCTAAGATAGGCGTATTAATCGCTTTATCTAACGTTTTAAAGACTAAATAGATTATATATATATTTAATTAAAAATAAAGGCTTCTAATCATAGCAATGGATTTTCTTTAGAAGTACAAAATCAAAAACAATTAATAATAACACATGTGAAGTTGCAGGCAGTTTCACATGTGTTTTTTTATTGAAATAATAGAGTATATAGATAATCATCACAACATCAATTTATGTTTAATTATGTAAAATGTTTGAATAATCACATTACTCTATTGTATAATTAAATGCATACAAAATAGTAAAATATAACTAATTAAAAGTTTTTTTATTAAAGGAGGTGAGATATATGAAAACAAGACTTAATCATATAAGAGTAAATGTTTCTGATATTAATAAATCTTTAAAATGGTATGAAGAAATATTAGGCTTTGAATGTGATAGTGCTTGGCCTCCTGAAAATCCTACTTATTATGATTTTAAATCAGAAGAAGGTGCAACTTTTGCCATAATGGAAGTTAAGGATGAGAAATCACATGGCAGACTTAATTTTAATGTTGATGAAGTGGATGAACTTTGGGAAAAACTAAAAGATAAGGTTGAAATTGTTGAGCCTTTATTTGATACACCATGGGGAACTAAAAAATTTACAATTAGAGACTTGGACGGAAATGAATTAGGGTTTGGGAGGTAAAAGGAAACGTATTTTAAGACGACATAAAACGTAGAATATAGGGGGGAATTTTTTGTGAGTGAACATATATATGATAACTACTTTTGGCAAAATGATTTAGTGAGATTGAGACCTTGGAGCGAAGATGATTGGGAGTGGATTTATCATACTGGTTTTGATACATCATTAAGCAGATTAGCAAGTTATAAAGTTAATTTTCCGCCAACAATTTCAGAAGCCAAAGAATACAGTAAGGAAGTAGAGAATTGTGCTACAAAAAGTGGAAATACAGTTTTTGCTATAGAAACATTAGATGGCATACATGTTGGAAGAATAATTTTTGCATTAGATAGCGAAAGACACGGTACTTTTGGCATTGGTATTAGAATTGCAAAAGAATATCAAGGGAATGGATACGGAACAAGTGCCATGGAAATACTTTTAAAATATGCATTTATGGAAAGAAGGTTAAACAAATGTTCTTCAACTGTTTTAGAAGGAAATGAAGCAACCATCAAAATGCATAAAAAACTTGGATATGAGCAGGAAGGTGTCCTTAAACAAAACATTTATACAAATGGAAGGTATTACAATGAAATATGTCTTGGACTAACAAAGGACATGTATTTAAAAAACACGGTAGAATAAAAAATTTATATTAGCAAGTAAGTTATTCTACTTTTAAATAGCAAAATTAAAAAAGCTGAACTTAAAATACTAAGTTCAGCTTTTTATTAGTAAGCTCTGTATATACCAACTAACTTTCCTAAAATAGTGCAGTCGTCTACATAAATCGGTTGCAGAGTTTTATTTTCAGGTTGCAATCTTATACGATTTTCTTCTTTGTAGAAAGTTTTTATTGTAGCTTCATTCTCAATTAGAGCCACAACAATTTCTCCATTTCTAGCACTAGAAGTCTTTTCAAGAATAGCTAAATCGCCATCATTTATGCCAGCTTCAATCATACTAGTACCTGAAATCTTAAGCATAAATAATTCTCCATTATGCTTTACATAATCCATTGGTATAGGAAAGTAGTCTTCTATATTTTCTACAGCTAGAATAGGGCTACCTGCTGTAACCTTACCAACTATAGGAATTTCAAGCATTTCTCTTTTTGGATAGGATAATTCTAAAATCTCTATAGCACGTGGCTTAGTAGGATCTCTTCTTATAAGTCCTTTTTCTTCAAGTCTTTTCAAGTGACCATGTACTGTTGAAGTAGAACTCAATTCAACCGCATCACCAATTTCTCTTACTGATGGTGGATATCCTTTGTTTTCAGTATAACTTTTTAAGTATTTATAGATTTCATCTTGTTTTGTACTGTGTCTTGGCATTTTTTTCACCTTCCTATCTTATAAAATTATAACATATATATTGTAACTAATCAAACTAATGTTCTATATTATGATTATGAACCTATTTTTTTGATTTATACAGCAAAATTAAATTTTGTTTGCATTTTATGTAATTTCTCTGCAACTTGATATTTTATATTATTTTGATATAATAGTAAAGATAGACTAGTAAAAGGTGAGTAGGTGTATTTAAATGAATAAAGATAATTTTGAAAATTTAAATTTATGTGATGATGATTTCTGTGATTTAGATAAAAATAAAATATGTGATAATTGCTGCAAATGCCTTCAAAAAGACGGAATTGATATGGAAGCTGTTAAGATTGAAGGTATAGCAAAAAGCTTAGAAGAAAACGAAATGCTTCTTACCGAATTGAAAGAAGAAGATTTGTTAGGGGAGGAGAGTAACGATTCTCACATTCTAGATGAATACGAAAAACTTGATAATGGCGAATATGAAGATGCCTTTGAGCATATAGAGTATTTAGAAGAGTTAGATTCTGTGGTTGACGAAGATCTAGATGATTTAACTGAAGAAATCTTCCCTGGAGTTAGAAGGGTAAAAAGAGAAAAATAATAGCAGAGTATAAAGAAAATAAGATGGATTTTCCATCTTATTTTTTACTTTATTTTAGAAAGCGGATTTGATTTTACAGCTTCTCTTAATTGATCATTATCAACGTGAGTGTATATCTGAGTTGTAGATACATTTTCGTGGCCCAAAATCTGTTGTAAACTTCTTATATCTACATTTCCGTGTTTATACATCAAAGTTGCAGCAGTGTGTCTTAATTTATGAGGCGTATATTTATTATCAGTTAAACCTGCCATGTTGGCATATTTCTTCACTAACAATTCTACAGTTCTTTTATTTATTCTTCTGTTTTTGCTGCTTATAAATAGAGCATCCTTTTCTTCTTCAACAGTAACCTTTGAAGCATCTCGCACTTGAAGATAGTTATTTATAGTTCTAATACAAGATTCGTTTAAATAAACAGTTCTTTCTTTATTACCTTTACCTATAATATATAGAGTATCTTCACGAATTTTTGATACATCAATGCTACACAATTCAGATAAACGCATGCCACAATTAAGGAATAGAGTAAGTATACAATAATCTCTTGCGTAGTTTTTAGAGCTCTTATCTAAGGAATTCAAAAGGTTAATGCTTTGATCTAAGGTCAAATAAATCGGCTGCCTTTTATTTGTTTTAGGCGTTTCTAGATCTATTGTAGGGTTTTCGTTTATAACTCTAGCTTTACCATGCAAAAACTTAAAGAATGATTTTAATGTAGCAATTTTTCTTGATCTTGCTTGAGAGCCATTGTTCCTGTATTTTTCTGTAAAAGACATAAAAGCGTACAAATCAGATAAAGTTATTTTTTTGATGACATCATCGTCAATATCATTGATTTTAATCTCATCAAAATCTGTTTTGTTTGGTACCATGCCTTTATATAACTTTATAAATCTAAAAAACAATCCCAAATCCACTTTATAAGCTTCTATGGTATTTTTAGATTTTCCTTTGATCGTATCTAGATAATTCACGAATTCATTTACTCGCTGAGGTAATTTTTCGTTTGTTATGGATTTGATATCATAAAACATTTCAAAACTCCTTAAAATCTGTATTTTTTATTAGCTTAATTCAAATTGAAGCTTAAAAAAGCTTTTTGATGGTAATTTTTACTATTTAATTCTGTTTTCATTACGTTTATTTCGCTAAATATACATTTAGCGAAGTTATTATAATAAAATTATATCACAATTAGGTTATTTATTTCAATAAAAACTTGTTTTTTAACATCATAATTCTTATAACACACTTTCTTATTCTTATTTTGCAAATTTAATTTTAAGTTCTAACGCATCTTTATATTCGTATTTATAATTGCTAAAATTCAAATTATATTTTCGTCTCACATCAAATTTCAAATTTAAAGTACAAATCGATTCTAACAAAAAATTAATTTTCAAAATCATGAAGCATTAGTATTTATACATTTTAAATAAATTGAAATTATTTTTAACAGCAAAAACATTTTGCTATAAAATAAGTATTTTAATTGGCTTTTTGAAATACTTACACAAAATAAAAACTCACCAAACAAAATATTATTTTATCTGGTGAGTCAATATTCTTATTCATGTTTAATTAATCAATATCATTTAAGACTATACATTAATTTCAGCTTTTTCTCCAAGCATATCTTTGTTTTCTTCTAATATTGGTTTAACATATTCATCAACAAATTCTACAACTTGACTTGGAGCTCTACCAACAAATTTAGTTGGATCTATTATTTCATCTATTTCAGTTTCAGAAAGATTGAAGAATGAATCATTTTTAATTCTTTCAATTAAGTCATTATTTAATCCTTCCATTTTAACTCTAGCTGCAGCATCCATAGAATGTTCTCTTATTCTCTCGTGAAGTTCTTGTCTGTCTCCACCCTTCTTTACACATTCCATTATTATATTTTCTGTAGCCATGAATGGTAATTCATTTTTAACATGAGCTGCAATAACCTTTTCGTAAGTTACCATGCTTTCTGAAATATTTAAGTATAAATTCAACACTCCATCCAAAGCTAAAAATGCTTCTGATACAGAAAGTCTCTTATTAGCTGAATCATCTAGAGTTCTTTCAAACCATTGAGTTGATGCAGTAATTGCTGGATTCATTGCATTTACAATAACAAATCTTGCCAAAGCACTAATTCTTTCAGATCTCATAGGGTTTCTCTTATACGCCATAGCTGATGATCCTATTTGATGCTTTTCAAATGGTTCTTCTACTTCTTTCATATTTTGTAGCAATCTCAAGTCATTACTAAATTTATAAGCACTTTGTGCAATTTCTGAAAGAGTATTTAAAACTATTGAATCTAACTTTCTTGGGTAAGTTTGACCTGTAACTCCATAACTCTTTTCAAAGCCCATTTTTTTAGCTACCATTGTATCTAAAGCTTTAACCTTTTCTTCGTCTCCTTCAAAAAGATTCATGAAGCTTGCTTGAGTTCCTGTAGTACCTTTAACTCCCCTAAGCTTTAATGTACTAATTAAGAAATCTAAATTTTCCATATCCATTACTAGATCTTGAATCCATAATGTAGCTCTCTTTCCTACTGTAGTTAATTGAGCTGGTTGTAAATGGGTAAAACCAAGTGTTGGCATATCCTTATATTTTAAAGCAAAATCACTTAATAACTTTATTACATTCACTAACTTTTTCTTTATTAAAAGTAATGCATCTCTCATTATTATTATGTCAGTATTATCACCAACATAACAGCTTGTAGCTCCTAAATGAATTATTCCTTTAGCAGTTGGACATTGCAATCCATAAGCATATACATGACTCATAACATCATGGCGAACTTCTTTTTCTCTTTTTGCAGCCTCATCATAATTTACATCATAAATATGTGCTTTTAATTCTTGAATTTGTTCATCAGTTATATGTAATCCTAATTCTTGCTCGCATTCAGCTAAAGCAACCCAAAGTTTTCTCCAAGTTGTAAATTTCATATCATCAGAAAAGATAAATGACATCTCCTTAGATGCATAACGTGAATTAAGTGGTGTGCTGTATTGATCTCTCATACTTTAATTTACCTCCAAACGAATATAATTTTTTATTCTTTCGTTATATTTCGTATTATAACATATTTTATCATGAAATTCACTCTTTTTTAATATTTTATTCGTAAACTAACAAATTTGAGAAAAATGCAAAACAAAAGAGCCCCGAAGGGCCCTCTCATACTATTCTTCTAAGTTTTCTATTAATTTAGCTATTTCTTCAACAGCTAATGTTTCATCATCACCTGATGCTACAACTTTAATTACAGCATCCTTAGTTACTCCTAATGATAAAACACCAATTAAACTTTTAACGTTTGCTTTCTTTCCATTACATTCGATTGAAACGTCAGATTTGAAACCTGAAGCCTTTTTAACTAATAATGTAGCTGGTCTAGCGTGTAAACCAGTAGAATTTTTAACAACAACTTCCTTAGTTACCATTATATCCACCTCTTTAAATTTATAATACTTAACTCCTTAATTATAATAATTTTTCAACAAAAATTCAACTATAACTTTCGTTGTTAATCTACTATTTAAGACCTTTAATAAAGTTTTCTAGCCTATTCAAGCCTTTTTCTAAGTTATTCATAGATGTGGCATATGAAATTCTAATATAATCATCAAATCCAAACGCAACTCCAGGAACTGCAGCTACTTTTTCGCTTTCTAGCAGCATTTTTGCAAACTCTAATGAATCATTAACAGAGATATCACCAATCTTTTTGCCATATAAAGCAGAAACATTAATCATTACATAGAACGCGCCCTCAGGTCTTATATAACTAATATTATCAATTTGACTTAATCTCTCTACAGCAAAATCTCTACGCTTTTCAAATTCAACTTTCATTAGTTCAACTGTATGCTGTGGCCCTGTTAAAGCTTCTACACTTGCATATTGAGCAATTGAATTAGGATTAGATGTAAAGTGGCTTTGTATACTATTCATCAATGATACTAATTCCTTTGATGCAGCACAGTATCCAATTCTCCACCCTGTCATAGCATATGCTTTTGAAACACCATTTATGACAACTGTTCTTCTATATGCATCCTCGCTTAATGAAGCAATGCTTATATGTTCTGTTTCCCCATAAATTAACTTTTCATAAATTTCATCTGAAATTATAAATATATCTTGTTGTTTTGCAAATTCAGCAATCTCAGTTAATTCTTCTTTAGTATATACTGTTCCTGTAGGATTATTCGGACTATTGATAATAATAGCTTTTGTCTTACTGCTTATATATTTTTTCAAATCTTCAACTTTAAATTTATATTTATTTTTTTTATCTGTATCTACAAAAACTGGTTTTCCTCCAGCTAATTTCACTAGTTCAGGATATGTTACCCAATAAGGTTTTGGAATAAGAACTTCTTCGCCTTCATTTAGCAAAGCAAGAAAAATATTTGCAAGACATTGTTTGGCCCCATTGCAAACAATAATTTGATCTGTATTATAAGATAAATTATTATCTCTATACAACTTTTCTGTTATAGCTTTTTTTAGCGGTAAAATTCCTGTAGTTGGTGTATATTTAGTCTTACCTGCTTTCATCGCTTCATAAGCACTAGCAATTATGTTTTCAGGAGTATTAAAATCTGGTTCACCTGCTGAAAAACTTATTACATCTACTCCATCCTCTTTCATCTTATTGGCCATGGCTGTTATTTCAAGGGTTAATGAAGGTTCTATATTTTTAGCTTTTTGTGAAAAATTCATACTATTGCCCCCTATTTATTATGTATTGTGTATTATTTTTCCCTAACATTTATTATTATATCACCAATATATATAAATTGTAAAAAGAAAAAAACTGTTGTTTTCAACAGTTTTTTATTACAGATTCAATATTCTATCTAGGTTGTATTATTAACTTTATTGCTGTTCTTTCTTCCCCGTCAATTTCTATATCTGTAAAAGCTGGTATGCAAACTATATCTTTTCCACTCGGTGCCACAAAGCCTCTAGCAATTGCTATTGCTTTAACCGCTTGATTAATAGCTCCTGCGCCCACAGCTTGGATTTCCACGATATTCTTTTCTTTTATGATAGCCGCTAGTGCTCCTGCTACTGAATTTGGATTTGATTTTGTTGAAACTTTTAATACTTCCATTATTTAAAGACCCCCTAGTATAATCGATTACAGATATCGTTTACACGCAACTAATAAAAAAAAGCATGCAATCTCATATCTCTCTATATATATTCTATAAATTTTGTAAAATTCCTTCTTTAATTTTACTTTTATATAAAAAAATACATTTTGTTTTCACAAAATGTATTTTTAAAATTATTTAGCATAGTCAACTGCACGGGTTTCTCTAATTATATTTACTTTTATTTGACCAGGATATTCTAATTGCTCCTCAATGTTTTTAACCATATTTCTAGCCATTTCAACAGCCCCAGCATCGTCAACACATTCTGGTTTAACTATAATTCTAATTTCTCTACCAGCTTGAATAGCATATGACTTTTCCACACCTTCGTATGAGTTTGCAATTTCCTCTAATTTCTCTAGACGCTTGATATAAGCTTCTAAAGTTTCTCTTCTTGCACCAGGTCTTGCAGCTGATATTGCATCTGCTGCTTGAACTAACACTGCTTCCATTGAAATCATCTCCACATCACCATGATGTGCTGCAATTGCATTAACAATTACAGGTGATTCACGATATTTCTTCGCTAGGTCACCACCTATAATAGCATGAGGGCCTTCATATTCTTGATCTACGCCCTTACCAATATCATGCAGTAAACCCGCTCTCTTAGCAATATTAACATCTAAACCTAATTCAGATGCCATTAAGCCTGCTAAATATGAAACTTCTATGGAATGCTTTAAAACATTTTGACCGTAACTTGTTCTATATTTTAATCTACCAAGAAGTTTAATCACTTCTGGATGTAATCCATGAACACCAGTTTCAAAGGTTGCTTGTTCTCCTTCTTCCTTAATGTCATTTTCTACATCTTTAGTTGCCCTATCAACCATTTCTTCTATTCTAGCAGGATGTATTCTGCCATCAACGATTAGTTTTTCTAAGGCAATTCTAGCAACTTCTCTTCTTATAGGATCAAAGCTAGACAGGATAACTGCTTCTGGAGTATCATCAATTATTAAATCAACTCCTGTTAATGTTTCTAATGTTCTTATGTTTCTTCCTTCTCTACCGATAATTCTTCCTTTCATTTCATCGTTAGGAAGGGCTACAACATGAACAGTAGTTTCAGATACATGATCAGCAGCACATCTTTGAATTGCGGTTGTAATAATTTCTCTTGCTCTCTTATCTGCTTCTTCCTTAGCTCTTGTCTCAACTTCCTTAATCATAATTGCTACATCATGATTAATTTCTCTATTGACTTGATCTAATAGTATTTGTTTAGCATCTTCGCTTGATAAATTTGATATTCTTTCAAGTTCTTCTCTTTGCTTTGCATAAAGCTTATGAGCTTGATTTTCTACCTCTTTTATTTCTTGCATTTTATTACTAAGTTCGTTGTCTTTTTTCTCTAGAAGGTCACCCTTCTTATCAAGTGATTCTTCTCTTTGAATATTTCTTCTTTCTAATCTTTGAATTTCATTTCTTCTTTCTCTTAATTCTTTGTCACAATCACTTCTAAGTTTGTGCACTTCTTCTTTTGCTTCTAAAACTGATTCTTTTTTCAAAGCTTCAGCTTCTTTTTGCGCTGCTTCAAGAGTAGTTCTAGATTCAGCTTCTAAATCTAAAATTCTCTTCTTAGACGCATTTTTTATTAATATAATCTCCACAATTGCTAATAACACTAGTACAACTATGTCTATTATAAAATAAATAATAGGATCCATAATTAACACCTCCTCGCATCAATTTAGGCCATCTATAATCCAGTAATAGAAAGCGTGTAAGGTGTCAAGGTATTCTTACTGTTTTTTTGAATATGATAAACCAGTATTTGTTATAATCTTATAATAAAATTAATAAATTGTCAAGATGAGATAATTATTTCATATATAAATCTATTAAATTTTAATTTTAAAAGTCCATTTGACAAATCAAATGGACTTTTATTAATAAATTATTATGCTTCTGAAGAAACAGACTTAGATTCTTTTTTAGATTCCTTCTTATTAACTGTCTCAGTTTCTTTAACAGCTACTGTAGGTAAGTCGTATTTAGTTCTTATCATATTTTCTATTTCTAAAGCTATATCAGGATTCTCTTTTAAGAATTGCTTAGCATTTTCTCTTCCTTGACCTAATCTTATATCTCCGTATGAGAACCAAGCACCACTTTTTTGAATTATTTCATCCTTAACTCCTACATCAACAATATTACCAAATCTTGATATTCCTTCATTATACATAATATCAAATTCTGCTTGTTTAAATGGTGGAGCTACTTTATTTTTAGTAACCTTAACTCTAGTTCTGTTACCTAAGATAGCATCCCCTTGCTTAATTGAATCTATCCTTCTAACATCTAATCTAACAGATGCATAGAATTTTAATGCTCTACCACCTGGAGTTGTTTCAGGGTTTCCGAACATTACACCAACTTTTTCTCTTAATTGATTAATAAATACAACTATACAATTAGATTTATTAATTGTTCCAGTCAATTTTCTTAATGCTTGTGACATTAATCTTGCTTGAAGTCCAACGTGAGAATCTCCCATTTCTCCTTCAATTTCAGCTCTTGGTACAAGTGCTGCTACAGAGTCTACTACAACTACATCTATAGCTCCTGAACGCACTAAAGCTTCAGCTATTTCTAACGCTTGTTCTCCTGTATCTGGTTGAGAAACAATAAGGTTTTCGATATCTACACCTAAATTTTTAGCATAACCAGGATCTAGTGCATGCTCAGCATCTATAAATGCAACTGCTCCACCTATCTTTTGTGCTTCAGCAGATATATGTAAAGCTACAGTAGTCTTACCTGAAGATTCTGGCCCATAAATTTCTATAATTCTTCCTCTTGGAACGCCACCTATACCTAGTGCGATATCCAAATCTAAACAACCTGTAGAAATAGCTGCTAAATTTAAAGTGCTATGTTCTCCTAATTTCATTACTGAGCCTTTACCGAATTGCTTTTCTATTTTTCCCATAGCAGCTTCAATAGCTTTTAACTTTTCTTCATCTATACTCATAAAAACACCAACCTTTCATTCATCAAGAACATCTGTTCTGTATTTATATTATAAAACGCTTTTATTGTATTGTCAACTAATT
This sequence comes from Clostridium sp. TW13, assembly GCF_024345225.1. Taxonomy (NCBI): domain Bacteria; kingdom Bacillati; phylum Bacillota; class Clostridia; order Eubacteriales; family Clostridiaceae; genus Inconstantimicrobium; species Inconstantimicrobium mannanitabidum. The sequence continues at coordinate 1,650,934 of NZ_BROD01000001.1, read as the reverse complement.
TAAAAGCTCCATTTGGTATATAATGGAGCTTTCATTTCATAGTATTACCTTTTTTAGTTTTTTTAAACATTACTCATTAACATTAATTGCATTTTTATTTTTTATAAAGTAATCAACACCAGAAATTATTGTGATTATAACAGCTAAATATAATAAAATTGTTGTTCCTGTACTGAAAAAAGTACTTAAATAAACATTATTTGCTACTTTAGCTGCCCATTCAGGAGACAAGCTTATGTTCAATTGTACCAGTAAACTTACTATAGCTACTATTTGAATAAACGTCTTAGCCTTTCCCCACTTGCTAGCTGCTATTACTATTCCATCTGATGCAGCCAAGGTTCTTAATCCTGATACTGCAAATTCTCTTGCAATTATAATTGTAGCAGCCCAGTTTGGAATAACTCTAAATTCTACCAAGACTATTAAAGCAGACGTCACTAATAATTTATCTGCTAATGGGTCCATAAACTTTCCAAACTTTGTAATTTGATTTCTACTTCTTGCTATATATCCATCTAGCTTATCTGTTATTGATGCTAATACGAATATTATTGTTGCAATTGTAGTTCCATATGGTATATCTTTAAATGCAATAACAATAAGAAAAATTGGAACTAAAAAAATTCTAAGTATAGTTAATTTATTAGCTAAGTTCATCAAAAACAACTCCTATTAAATCATACTCCATTTTGCCTGTGATTTTAACTTTAACGAATTCGCCTTTTTTAAGTTCACTGGATGATGTAATCAAAATAGATCCATCCACTTCTGGAGCCATTTCAAAATTTCTTCCTATATACTCCTTACCATTATAACCTTCTATTAAAACGTTGTAAATCTTTCCAAGCTTTAAACTATTATTTTTTTCAAATATTTCTTTTTGTATAAGCATTAATTCTCTTTCTCTCTTTTTCTTAGTGCTTTCTTCAACTTGATTTGGCATAATAGCTGCTGGAGTTCCCTCTTCCTGAGAATATGTGAACACTCCTACATTATTTAATTTTGTATCTATTAAAAATTGTTTTAATTCTTCAAAATCTTCCTCTGTTTCTCCTGGGAATCCAACAATTAATGAAGTTCTTAAAGTTATATCTGGTACATTACGACGAAGTTCTGTAATCTTATCAATTATATCTTGTTTTGAAGTTCGTCTACCCATTCTCTTAAGAATGTTATCACTAATATGCTGTATAGGTAAATCAAGATACTTGCATATCTTATTGTTGTTTTTAATTTCTTGTATCATTTCATCATAAATTTCTTCTGGATAGCAATATAAAACTCTTATCCATTCAATGCCTTCAACTTCTGAAATTTCATGCATAAGTTCATGTAATTTCTTTTCTCCATAAAGATCAACACCATATTTTGTTGTATCTTGGGCTATTAAAATAACTTCTTTAACTCCACTACTAGCTAAAGCTCTAGCTTCCTTAAGTATGTTCTCCTTTGTTCTGCTTCTGTACTTACCTCTTATCTTAGGAATTATACAATAGGTACAGAATCCATCACAACCTTCAGAAATTCTTAAATAAGCTGTTTGCTTATCTGTACTTATAATTCTTTCTCCTTCATTTATGTTAACATCGCTATAATCTAATTTAGCTATTTTGTTATTATCATTGATAAACTTTTCTATATATAAATTTATCTTAAAATAATCATTTACCCCTAAAATTATATCAATCTCAGGCATTAACTCCATAATCTCTGCACCATATCTTTGAGTAAGACATCCAGTAGCTATTAATAGCTTACAATTATGTTTCTTTTTATATTCTGCCATTTCCAATATTGTATTGATTGATTCTTCTTTAGCCTTTTCTATAAAGCCACAGGTATTAACAATTATTATATCAGCCTCTACAGGGTCATTAGTTAATTCATAATCTTTAGTTACAGCACCAAGCATTATTTCCGAATCAACTCTGTTCTTATCACAGCCTAAGCTTACTAATCCTATCTTGTATTTTTTCAAGTTATTTTCCTCCTGATGTTATAATTCATTCTTTATTTTAAAACTGTTTATTCTTTAACACAAGCATTTTTTAATTAACAAATAGTAAAGTTTGCAAAAATTAATTTTCAAGTTCATCTTTGTCAATTAAAATTTGTCTAGGTTTGCTTCCTTCTTTAGGTCCTATTATAGACATTTCTTCAAGTTGTTCTACAATTCTAGCAGCCCTATTAAATCCTATTTTAAGTTTTCTTTGTAAAAATGAAGTAGATACTTGGTTATATTCCACAACAATTCTTATAGCTTCATCTATAAGCTCATCTCTATCTTCATTATTTGCTTCTGAATTACTCTCAACAGTCTCACTATTTATATGCTCTATAATTTCATTTTCATATTCAACAGGTTCTTCACTACTCTTTATATAGTTAACTACATTTTCTACCTCTTCTTCTGAAATAAAGCATCCTTGAATTCTCACTGGCTTTGCTTCTCCTAATGGATAATAAAGCATATCCCCTTTACCTAAAAGTTTTTCGGCACCACTACAATCAAGTATAGTTCTAGAATCTATTTGTGAAGACACTGCAAAAGAAATTCTTGAAGGTATATTGGCCTTTATTACCCCTGTAATTACATCTACAGAAGGTCTTTGCGTAGCTATAACTAAATGCATTCCAGCTGCTCTAGCCATTTGAGCTAATCTACAAATATAATCTTCTACGTCCTTAGGACATGCCATCATTAAATCTGCAAGCTCATCTACTATTATTACAATTGAAGGCAGCTTCTCTTCTACAGTACCCTTTTCAAAAAGTCCATTATAAGATTCTATATTTCTAACACCATTGTCCGCAAAAAGCTTATACCTTCTTGTCATTTCATTTACAGCCCAATTCAAAGCAGCAGCTGCTTTTTTAGGATCAGTAACTACAGGAATTAAAAGTTGAGGAATACCATTATACACATTTAATTCAACGACTTTTGGGTCAATCATCAATAGCTTTACTTCCTGTGGTGAATATTTATAAAGTAGACTAATAATCATTGTGTTTATACATACACTTTTACCAGAACCTGTAGCCCCTGCTATAAGCATGTGAGGCATTCTACTTAAATCTCCAACTACACATTTACCTGCAATATCTTTTCCTAAGGCAAACGCTAACTTCTTATTTGAATTAATAAACTCCTCTGAGTCTATAAGTTCTTTAATAGACACTGGAGATAGTTCTCTGTTAGGAACTTCGATACCTACAGCAGATTTACCTGGTATAGGAGCTTCAATTCTTACTCCATTAGCTGCTAAACTTAAAGCTATATCATCTGCTAAATTAACTATCTTACTTACTTTAACTCCAGCCTTAGGTTGTAATTCATATCTAGTAACAGAAGGACCTTTTGTTACTTGTAGTATATTTGCCTCTACACCAAAAGAATTAAGAGTTTCCTCAAGCTTATCTACATTTGATAAAAGTTCTTGCTTATCTTCTTTATTCATTTTACTCTTTGAGTTGTTATTAAGTAGATTTGAATCTGGATAATCATACTTAGATATATCAGTATTATTTTGTGATATTTTTTCATTTAGTTCTTTATTAATTGATTCTTTTACTTTATTATCAAGCTCATTTTTCTTAGACTTAGTATTAGTAGAATTATCAAGTTCTACAGTTTCTGCCGCAACTTGATCTTCTGGACTTAGACCCTCATCTTCATCCAAAGCAGCATTCTTCATAAAATCCAAAATCTTTATTTTATTGTTAATACCACTTATAAATTCATTTTTTTCTTGTACATCGTTAGATTCAGACTTAGGTGCTAATTCTATAAATTTTTCTTTTGATTCCTTTATAGGTTTCACATCTCTATTTTTAGATGATTTACGCTTTGCTTTATTTTTCATTTCTATCCCTATATCTTCAAGTGTAATATTAAATATTAATATTAAGCAAATAAGATATATAAAAAAGTTCATTATATAAGTTCCAACAGTTCCAATTAATAATATTATAGGAAGAGATATAAGAAATCCTAATATTCCTGAATGAAAACAGCTGTTTGAATAAATAATAGCCTTAATACTACCCATAATATTTGACTTTATATAATAAGAATCAAAATTAAGAGCCTGTACTAATATTAATGTATTTACAATTATTACAGTAATCAGTACAAGGCTTCTATTTATTATGATAGAGCCTTTATTTTTTATATAAATGAATGAAAGATATAGAAGATATATCGGTAACATAAATGCTCCTAAACCAAGTAAGGATACAAATATAGTTTTTGATATATATGAAAAATATCCTACAGCATTGGTATATAGTCCAAGCATTAAAAGCAAGGATAATGCTATACCAATAATGCCATGTATATCAGTATTTCTAGTAGTCTGTTTGACTTTTTTTTTTGCAACTTTTTTTGCCACTTTTGTTTCACCTCTTTATTTTCTCTTATATAATTATAAGATAATTCCAAAATAAAATAAAGAAAAAAGAACTATGGATAATCCTATAGTTCTTCACCAATTAACTCTTTTAATTTACCCAAGGCCTCCTTTACCCCTCCAACCTCATCTATAAGTCCGCAATCAACAGCTTCTTTTCCAATAAGAATAGTCCCCATATCATTTAAAAGTTCGTCTGTTTTTAGCATCATCTTTTTTAATGTGTCTTCATCTATTTTAGAAGTTCTAAGAATAAATTCATTTATCCTTTCCTGCATTTTATTAAAATAATTAAATGTTTGTGCTACACCAATAATCAAGCCATTCATTCTTATAGGGTGTATTATCATTGTAGCAGATGGTGATATAAAAGAATAATTAGATGCAGTGGCAAGAGGAACTCCAATAGAATGACCGCCACCTATAACTAAAGATACAGTTGGTTTGCTTAAGCTCCTTATTAATTCCGCTATAGCCAAACCTGCCTCTACATCTCCTCCTACAGTGTTTAATACAAATAGAACTCCTTTTACCTTTGGATTTTGTTCCATGTCTATTAGCTGTGGTATCATATGTTCATATTTAGTTGTCTTAGTTTGAGGTGATAAAATAGCATGCCCCTCTATCTGACCTATTATATTTAAAACTTGAATACTTTTATCTGGTTGATCATTATTAGTATTACCTAATTCTTTTATCCCCTCTATTTTCTTATCCTCTTCCTTGTCATTATCCTTATCTTTTTCTTTTTCATCTTCATTACTATTTTCACTCATAAATAAATACCTCCTATCCATGTTATTTTAAACATAAATATGAGGCATTATACTATAATAAAATATTATGAAGAGTTTGAATTGCTTTTTTAGTGTGCTTGTCCTCTATTAGACACCATATTGTAGTATGTGAGTCAGCAGTTTGTAATACAGGGATATTAACTTCATCTAACGTATCTACAATCTTGGCTACAACTCCAGGAATTCCTGCAATTCTTGAACCTATAATTGATATCTTGCTACAATTTTCAATCAAAGTAAACTTAATTCCTATAGATGCTAATGTCTCTTCTAAGTTTTGCTTATCTTTAGAATCTATAGTGAAGATTTTTTCATTAGGGAAGATATTAATTAAATCTAAACTTATATTATTATCAGCCAAAACTCTTAATACATGTTTGTAATTTTCCTTATTGTTAAGAGATAATTTTATATTCACCTGTATTCTATTGCTTACTGAAGTTATACCAGTATACAATTTTTCAGATGTTATATCACCAACACTATTTATTATAGTTCCTTCACAATCAGACATTGTATTTTTAACTACAATAGGAATATTCCCTTTCATAGCCGTCTCAACAGCTCTTGGATGTATTACCTTTGCACCTTGTTCTGCAAATTGGAAAACTTCATTATAACTTATCTTAGATATAAGTTCTGCATCTCCAACAATTCTTGGGTCTGCTGTCATAATACCATCTACATCTGTATAGATTTCAATTTCTTTTGCATTAAGTGCTACCCCTAAAATGGCTGCAGAAGTATCACTACCGCCTCTACCTAATGTAGTAAAGATTCCTTCCTTAGTTATTCCTTGAAAGCCTGATACTACTGGAACTATATTTTTTTCTAAAAGCGAATTTAGAAAAGTCATATCAGTCTCAACAGGTTCAGCAAAATTAAAATCATCATTTGTTATTATGCCCGCTTGTCCACCAGTCACAGGCATAGCATCTATACCATGTTTATAAAACTCATTACACATTACCACTGTACTTATAAATTCGCCACAACACATCAGCATGTCTGTAGCCTGATGATTATCATTTTTAAAAGATTCATCAATTAATGATAATAAAGTATCTGTAGCATAAGGCTCTCCTTTTCTTCCCATAGCACTAACAACTACTACAGGTCTATATCCGTCCTTTAATGCCTTTTTAACTTTCTTAACCACTTGCGTTCTTTTTTCTTCATTTGACACTGATGTCCCACCAAATTTTTGAATAAGTATATCCAACATATTCACATCCTTCTTAAAGCTTAGATCTAGTAATAACGTCCTCATCAGCATCTATCAATATGGTTTTTGCTCCTATTTTTTTTACTGTATCCCATGGGATCTCTAAAAAATCATTTTTATTAAAGAAGCTAATTTTACCCGCTCCTAAATTTACAATAAGAAACTTCAAATAACCATTCTCATCAATTATAATATCATTGTTAATGATCGCGTTATATTTTTCACCATCACTTACATTTATTATTTCACATCTTGAGATTTCACTTAATAATCTAATGTTTTCACTCATTTTATCCCCTCCATAAAATAAAATATGTTTCATGGAGAGGATTTATTACAATTTATATTTCTATATATTTTTGATTATATGCAAAAGTATCATCACCTAATTGTAATATACATTTGTCTAAATCAACATTTCTTCCTACAAATGCGCCATTAATTACGCCATCCTTAAAGCAATTTTCTAAAACATAAGCTAAGCCATCTCTATTTATTGAATCTACCTTATTTATTATATGCTCAGGTGTATTAACCTTGCCTAAAAATAACATAGATTTTCCGTTATTGAACATTCTGCTACTAGTACTTTCTGAACTTAACATGTAGTTAGCTTTAATTTTCTCTTTATTTATTTGTAATTGCTCTTCAGATATATTAAATTTCTTAAATTTATCAATTTCCCTTTTGATTATATCTAATGACTTCTCTACATTGCTAGGTGCTACACCTACATACAAATTCAATATACCTATATTCTTGAATGAAAGAGGATATGATGCTACATTATAACATAGTCCTTGTTCCTCTCTCAATTTTTGAAATAAAATAGAAGAGGCTCCTCCACCTAAAATTGTATTTAACAAAACTAGAGAATAGCCATACTTATGACCAATTGGAAGACCTTTAAGTCCCAAGTTAATATGTACTTGTTCTATATTTTTTTCCTTACTATGAAAATCACATAAAATTTTCGGAGTACTATATTGTGTTATTATTTCGCTCTTTGATTCCCAACATGAAAAATATTTTTCAATTAATTCTTTTAACACCTTAACATCAAAGTTTCCACATATGGATAAAACTGAATTATGAGGAGTATATCTTTCTTCTTTATATTTTATAAGTTTTTCATGAGTAAAACTGCTCACTATATCCTTTGTGCCTAATATAGGCAATCCTAAAGAATCTTTACCAAAACATGTTTCTGCATAAACATCAGCTAATAAATCCTCAGGGGTATCCTCACCCATGTTTATTTCTTCAATAACTACAGCTTTTTCTTTTTCAATATCTTCTTCAGAAAATTTGCTATTAAAAAGCATATCAGATAATATATCAAAGCAAAGATCCATGTGAGTATTTAGAGTTTTTACATAATAGCAAGTTGATTCCTTACTAGTATATGCATTAAGTTGACCCCCTACATTTTCAATTGCTTCTACTATCTCTTTAGAACTTCTAGAGTTAGTACCTTTAAAAAGCATATGTTCTATAAAATGAGATATGCCATTTAATTCTGGACATTCATTTCTAGATCCGTTTAATACAAATATTCCTACACTCACGGAATTAACATAAGGGATGTTTTCAGCTACAACGCGTAATCCATTATTTAAAGTGAAAATTTCATACATAATACGTCCTCCTTAGCTTTAAAAAAAGAAAAAGGCAATATTACTTGCCCTTTTGTTACTATTCCTCATTCTTTTTTTCTGACTCTGCAAGAGCATCTTTTCTTGAAAGATTTATTCTGCCTTGGTTATCTATTTCAGTAACCTTTACTAAAATTTCATCACCAACAGAAACAACATCTTCAACTTTTTCAACTCTATTGACGTCAAGTTTTGATATATGAACAAGGCCTTCCCTATTAGGAAGTACTTCTACAAAAGCACCGAATTGAACTATTTTAGTTACTTTTCCTAAATAAACTTCGCCAACTTTTACTTCCTTTGTTATACCTTCAATGATCTTTATTGCTTCATCAACTCCAGCATGATCAGGTGAAGAAACAAATACTTTTCCATCTTCTTTTATATCAATTTTAACTCCAGTATCAGCTATAATCTTATTTATAACCTTTCCACCAGCACCAATAACATCTCTAATCTTTTCTGGATCAATTTGTATTGTTAAAGTTTTAGGAGCATAAGTAGAAACTTCTTTTCTTGGTTCAGAGATACATTCATTTATTTTTTCAAGAATTGTATGTCTTGCCTTTTTAGCTCCATAGATTGCATCATGAATACACTTTTGTGACATTCCTGCAATTTTTGTATCAACTTGAATTGATGTAATACCAACTTCTGTTCCAGCAACCTTAAAGTCCATATCTCCAAAGAAATCTTCTATACCTTGAATATCAGTTAAAACTTCTTCTTCTGATAAATCTTCTGATGTAATTAATCCCATTGCTATACCTGCTGCAGGTCTCTTTATAGGAACACCAGCATCTAATAAAGCTAAAGTAGATCCACATACTGAAGCTTGAGATGTTGAACCATTAGAGCTCAATACTTCAGAAACTAATCTAATTGTATATGGGAATTCTTCTTCTGAAGGGATAAGTGGTTCTAGTGCTCTTTCTGCTAAAGCTCCATGACCAATTTCTCTTCTACCTGGTCCTCTTAATGGTCTTACTTCACCTACGCTATATGCTGGGAAGTTATAGTGATGCATATATCTCTTTGTTTCTTCTTCACCAATACCATCTAAAATCTGTACATCACCAATAGCTCCTAAAGTTGCTACTGTCATTACTTGAGTCATACCTCTTGTAAATAGTCCTGTACCATGAGTTCTAGGTAATATTGAAACTTTACAATCTAATGGTCTTATTTCATCAAAAGCTCTTCCATCAGGTCTTCTGTGATGATGTAAAAGCATATCTCTAACAATTTCTTTTTGTAACTTATAGATTACTTCATTAATATCAGCTATATTATCTGGATAAACTTCTGCAAATTCAGTCATGATTTTTTCTTTAACTTCATCCATAGCTGCATTTCTTTCATCTTTATTTGTAATATACATAGCATCTTTAACCATATCAAAAGCAAAATCTTTAACTGATTTAACTATGTTTTCATCTATTTCATGTAAAACAGGTATTTTCTTTTCCTTACCAAACATTTTCATTGCTTCTTCTTGGAATGCAACTATTCTTTTACATTCTTCAAATCCAAAGTCTATTGCATTTATCATTGTTTCTTCAGGAATTTCATCTCCACCAGCTTCTATCATCATAACTCTTTCTTTTGTTGCACAAACAGTTAAGAATAATGAACTTTCTTTTCTTTGAGCTGTAGTTGGATTTATAATAAGTGAATCATTAACTAGACCAACTTGCACTGCGGCAACTGGAGTTGTAAAAGGAATTGATGATAGACATGCAGCCATTGAAGCAGCATTTATAGCTAGAATTTCTGGTAAATTATCATTTTCAACAGATACTACTGTACAAACTAATTGTACATCATTTCTATATCCTTTAGGGAATAATGGTCTTAAAGGTCTGTCTATAGCCCTACCATTAAGAATTGCCTTATCTGTAGGTTTACCTTCTCTCTTAAGAAATCCTCCTGGGATTTTTCCTACTGAATATAATCTTTCTTCATATTCAACACTTAGTGGAAAGAAATCTATTCCTTCTCTAGGTTGCTCTGAAGCATTAGCATTAGTTAACACTACTGTATCTCCGTAGCTCATTAAAATAGCTGCATCTGAAAGCATACCGAAATGACCAGATTGAACCTTCATAATTCTACCAGCTACTTCTATTTCATGTGTATTTTTCATTAAATTTCTCCTCCTTTCAGAGATCCTTATTCAATATTTTTAAAAGAATAGAGCGGTTTAACCCGCTCTAAATAAAATTAGCCTCTAATGCCTAATTCTTTGATTATTGTTCTATATCTTTCGATATCTTGTTTGTTTAAGTAATTTAATAATCCTTTTCTTTGTCCAACCATCATTAAAAGACCTCTTCTTGAGTGGTGGTCTTTCTTGTGAACCTTTAAGTGTTCAGTTAATGATTTGATTCTTTCTGATAATAATGCGATTTGAACTTCTGGAGAACCAGTATCTCCTTCGTGTCTACCGTATTTTTCGATTAATTCTTGTTTTAATGCCTTATCCATTTTGTATAACACCTCCGTAATTATCCCCTACGCCCAAGAAATAAGTTGGCAACTCTAAAATCGTAGATGTAGGTTCTCAACTGGTATTATAGCATAAGCAATATTTGTTGTAAATGAAGATTTTAGAATTTCCTAAAAATTTTCCTTATTTCGGCATATTGCTTATCCTTATTCAGTTGATCTTTTAATTCCTCAATAGAATTGAATTTCTGATTGTCTCTAATCTTCTCTAGAAAAAATACTTTAATTTCTTTTCCATAGATATCATCATTAAAGTTTAAAATATATGTTTCTATAGTCAAATTATTGCCATTTACCGTAGGATTATACCCAATAGAAGTGATACCTTTGTATAACTTTTTATCTAATTCTACATTGGTATAGTAAACCCCCTCGGAAGGCTTAAGATATTTTTCATCATAACTAAGATTAGCAGTTGGAAAACCAATAGTTCTACCTATTTGTCTTCCATTTACCACATTACCTTGCAAACTATATGGTTCTGGTAATAATTTATTAGCCTCTAATAGATTCCCATTTGATATTAAGCTTCTTATATTAGTACTACTAACAATCTCATTATCACACACACAAGGAGGCATAACTTTTAATTCAAAATTAAGTTCACTGCTTAGTTGTTCAAGCAACTCAGTATCTCCTTGATTCTTAAAACCAAATCTATAATTAAATCCTACAACTATAGCTTTAACATTATATAACACCACAAGATTTTCAATAAATTCTCTAGGAGAATTTTTCATTAACTTTTCATTGAAATCTACTAATTCAACAAAATCCACATCAAGTTTTTTCAAAATTTCAATTTTTGTCTCATTATTCATTAAAAGTTTTGGCACTTTATCTTTTGAAATTAGTGAAAGAGGATGATTTTTAAAGGAATATACCATACTTTTTCCTTTATTCTCTCTTGCAAGTTTAACAATCTCATTAATTAATGTTAAATGTCCTATATGAAGTCCATCGAAACTACCAAGTGCCAAATAGGTACCTGATTGAAAATTTACATTATTCTCTTCCATAAGTATACCTCTATTCTAATAGCAACTTATCAATTTTGAAGCTTTTATCCTTATACAGGCCCACTCCAATAAAAATACTGTCTTTATTATAAACTCTATAATAAGTTCCCTCTATAAGTTCTTCTGAAGTAAGTCTTTTGTCCATAATTCTTACTCCATTAATAAGCAACTTTTCAAAATAAGAATCCACTACTAACTTCTTAAAACAGTTTAAAGCTTCATCCATAGGAATTATATAATCTCCTATATTTTCACTGCTTAGATGATTTAGCTCTACGGAATTTACAATATTAAAAATTCCGTTAGCAGTTCTCTTTAGAGATATCATTGTCGCCCCTACACCTAAATCTTCACCTATATCATAGCATAGGCTTCTAATATAGGTTCCTTTAGAACACAACACCTTCATTCTCACTACAGGAAAATCAATAGATATATCAGAAATAGAATATATGGTTATTTTTCTTTCTTTTCTTTCTACCTCTATCCCTTGTCTAGCAAGTTCATATAATCTTACCCCATTATGTTTTAAAGCTGAATACATAGGAGGTACTTGGGCTATCTCTCCAACAAATTTATTTATAGACCCTAAAATCATCTGTTCAGACACATGACTTGGATCTACAGTTCTGAGGATTGTACCTTCCATATCATAAGTGTCAGTTACAATTCCTAGCTTAAATTCAACCTCATACTCTTTAGTATTAGTCATTATAAAATCTATAATTTTAGTAGCTCTTCCTATACAGATAGGTAACACACCACTTGCTTCAGGATCCAAGGTTCCTGTATGTCCTACTTTTTTAATATGAGTTAATTTTTTAATAACATCTACACACTTAAAGGATGATATTCCTGTTGGCTTATTTATATTTATTACACCATTCATAGGGAAATCAACTCTTTCTCAAATTCATTTATAAGTTTATCTTTTGCACTATAAAATGTTTCATTCTTAAAAGTTATGCCAGCAGCTTTAACATGACCACCGCCACCAAACTTATCAGCAATTTTTTGAACATTTACATCATTTTTAGATCTTAAGCTCGCTTTAACGCCACCATTTTCTGCTTCCTTTAGTAATATTGATACTTCTACATCTTTTACCTGTAATCCATAAGAAACTAAGTCTCCAGTATCTATCGTATCTATATTCAATTCCCTAACCATCTCATTAGTTACAGCTAAAAATATAAGTTTTCCATCCATTAATAGTTCACTTCTATCAAGCACTTTACCAATTAATCTTAACTTTATAAATGGTTTGCTATCGAATAGTTCACTATGTATTTTAGTATGTTCAATATTATATTTCAGTAATTCTGAAACTATTTTATGAGTAACACTAGTAGCATTTGAATGTCTAAACGAACCTGTATCAGTTACAATACCTGTGTAAATACAAGTAGCAATATCTTTGTTCATAGATACCTTAAGTTCTTTTAATAATCTATACACTATCTCACATGTAGCTGACGCTGTACAGTCTACATAGTTATAATCTCCAAATATATCATTAGAAACATGATGATCTACATTTATTATCAGTCCCTTGTGGTCTTCTATATCACAAGACATTCTTTCAATGTTTCCACAATCTAATGATATAATTACATCTGCTCTATTTCTAACCTTGATATTTTCTCCATCTATCTCCATAGAAAGTGGAAGGAAGCTTAAGTTACTAGGAATTTCATCCTTGCTAATTATATAAGCTTCCTTACCTAATGATCTTAATCCTTGAACAAGTGCTAATGCACTACCACAAGCATCTCCATCTGGAGAAACATGATATGTAACTCCAAAGATAGTATATGCATTTAAGATGCTTGCTATTTCAGACAAGGTATTCAATTTTTTATTCCTTAATTCTTTCTAATAAAGAATCAATGTGCATTCCGTGTTCGATGGAGTTATCAAGTTCAAAAATAATTTCTGGAGCATATCTAAGATTCATTCTGTGCCCCACTTCTCTTCTAATGAAACCAGTGGAACTTTTTAGAGCTTCAAAAGACTCTTCTTTATCTTTATCTTTAGTTGAAAATAAACTTACATAAACTTTTGCATATCGTAAATCTTTAGTGACATTAACATCTACTATACTAACCATAGCAGTTAATCTTGGATCCTTAATGTCATTTCTAATTATTTCACTAATCTCTTTTTTTACTTCTTCATTTATTCGTCCGCCTCTATATTTAGCCATAGAGTATCACCTCTTTGTATTAAAGTTCTTTTCTAATTATTGCTTCCATAGTGTAGGCTTCTATAACATCACCTGTTTTTATGTCATTGAACTTTTCAATTGTAAGTCCACATTCATATCCAGCGTTAACTTCTTTTGCATCATCCTTAAATCTCTTTAAAGATGATAATTTAGATTGTAATATTACAATACCATCTCTGATTAATCTTATATCATTATTTCTATTAATCTTTCCAGTAAGAATATAACATCCAGCAATAGTACCTACGCTAGAAATTTTATAAGTTTCTCTAACTTCAGCTTTCCCTACAATAACTTCTTTATACTCAGGTTCTAGCATTCCAATCATAGCTGATTTAATATCTTCAATAGCTTCATAGATAATACTATAAGTTTTTATATCAACTTTATCTTTTTCAGCTACACTTACAGCATTATTGTCTGGTCTAACATTAAATCCTATAACTACAGCATTTGAAGCTGCTGCAAGAGTAACATCTGTTTCAGTAATAGCACCAACAGCAGCATGGATAACTCTAACTTTAACATCATCAGTTGATAATTTTTCAAGAGATGATTTAATTGCTTCAACAGAACCTTGAACATCAGCCTTAACAATTATAGCTAATTCTTTTACTTTTCCTTCACGAATTTGATTATAGAAATCTTCTAATGAAACTCTGTGAGCAGAATTTAAATGTTCTTCTCTTAATTTAGATTTTCTAGACTCAGCCATTTGTCTTGCTGTTTTTTCATCTTTAACTACATTAAATCTGTCTCCAGCTTCTGGTACTTCAGAAAGTCCTAAGATTTCAACTGGAATAGATGGACCAGCCTTCTTTATTTTTTTACCTGAATCGTCAAACATAGCTCTTATTCTACCATATGTTGAACCAACTATAATTGAATCTCCTAAGTTTAATGTACCATTTTGAACTAAAAGTGTTGCAACTGCTCCTCTGCCCTTATCAAGCTGAGCTTCAACAACAGTTCCTTGACCTCTTCTATTAGGGTTAGCTTTAAGTTCTTGCATTTCAGCTGTTAATATAAGCATTTCTAATAAAGAATCTATACCTTCATGAGTTTTGGCTGAAACTGGTACACATACAGTATCTCCACCCCAGTCTTCTGCTACAAGACCATATTCAGTTAACTCTTGTTTAACTCTGTCTATGTTAGCTCCTGGTCTATCCATTTTATTAATTGCTACTACTAATGGAACATTAGCAGCTTTACAGTGATTGATTGCTTCTACAGTTTGTGGCATAATTCCATCATCTGCAGCAACTACAAGTACAACAACATCTGTTATTTGTGCCCCACGAGCTCTCATGGCAGTGAAAGCCTCATGTCCAGGTGTGTCTAAGAAAGTAAGCCTTTCACCATTCACATTTACAGTATAAGCACCTATGTGCTGAGTTATACCACCTGCTTCAGAAGCTGTAACCTTTGCTTTTCTAATGGCATCAAGTAAAGAAGTCTTACCATGGTCTACGTGACCCATTACTGTAATAATTGCAGGTCTCTTTGATAGATTGGCATCTTCTTCAATTATTTCTTCAACTTCTTCTAATTTAGTTTCTTCTTCTTTTTTGTTTAAAAGAATATCATATTTTTCAGCAACTTTTTCTGCAATTTCAAAGGTAATTTCTTGGTTTATTGCAGCCATAACTCCGCTAAGCATAAGGTTTTTTATTACATCTGCAATTGGTTGCTTTAATTTTACAGCCAACTCGTTTACAGAAATTGTTTCTCCAATTTCTACGATATCAGATAATGAAGATTCATCCCCCTGTGCTTTTTCGTCTCCAGTTTCTTTTTTTCTTTTCTTCTTCTTGCTTAAATCTTTAACTTCTTCTTCTGCTATTTTTTCATACTCATCCACAATAGATTCAGACTTGTTCTCTTCAGACTTAGTTTCAGATCCAGCTAATAATTCCTTTATTAATTCGGCATCCTCATCTTCAATAACACTCATATGGTTTTTAACTTCAACGCCAAATTCCTCCATTAATAGTGATATTAATTCCTTGCTTGATATGCCTAATTCTTTTGCTAATTCGTAAACTCTTATTTTAGACAATCTATTCACCCCCGATTGTTTTTTGTGACATCATTGTCTCATAATGGCTTAATAATTTTTTTGCCATGTTGATGTCGGTTACGCTAAGAATATTTACTTCTGCTCTTCCTATTGCTTCTCCAAGTTCAGTTTTTGTAAAACACTGAATATATGGAATACTAAGCTTTTCACAGTAATAAACAAATTTTTCCTTAGTCTTTATTGATATATCATTAGAAAAAATAATCAAGTCTATCTTTTCTTTCTTAATTACTTCTTCACACTTATTATATCCTTCTATAAGTTTTCCTGTTCTTTTAGTTAATCCCAAAAATTGAAGAAACTTATTGTTCATCAGATACCTCTTCTCTTAATTTAATAAAAATTTCCTCACTTATCTGTGTTTCCAAACTTCTATTTAACTTTTTAGTTTTAAAAGCTTTTTCTAAACACTCTTTGTTTTTACAGATGTATGCGCCTCTTCCACTTTTCTTTCCAGTAAGATCCACAGATACTTCACCTTCAGGACTCTTTACTATTCTTATAAGCTCTTTTTTAGGTTTCATTTCCATACATCCAGTGCACATTCTCATAGGTATTTTTTTAACCTTCAAACTCAGCACCTCATTTCCTAAAAATTATTCAACTTGAGATTGGCTTTTTATGTCTATCTTCCAACCAGTTAACTTAGCTGCTAATCTTACATTTTGACCTTCTTTTCCTATAGCTAAAGAAAGTTGGTTGTCTTCTACTACAACTTTAGCTGATTTTTCTTCTTCATGTACTTCAACACTTATAACTTTAGCTGGACTTAATGAATTTGCTATAAATTCTTCTGGAATCTTGCTCCATTTAATTATATCAATTTTTTCATTTTTAAGTTCATTTACTACATTTTGAACTCTTACACCCTTTGGTCCAACACAAGCTCCCATTGGATCTATATTCTCTTCATTTGAATAAACTGAAATTTTAGTTCTAGATCCAGCTTCTCTTGCTATACTCTTAATTTCAACTACACCATCAAATATCTCAGGAACTTCTAATTCAAATAATCTCTTAACTAGACCTGGATGAGTTCTTGAAACAACAACTTGCGCTCCCTTAGATCCATTTTTAACTTCAACAATATATAATTTGTATTTTTCATTGAAATTGTATTCATCAGTGCTCATTTGCTCAGAAGGAGTAATTATACCTTCTATTTTACCCAAATCAACAAATACATTTCCTTTATCTTTTCTAGCTACTGTTCCTGTAATAATATCGTATTCTTTTTCTACATACTCATTATATATTATCGTTCTTTCTGCTTCCTTTATTCTTTGCACAACTACTTGTTTTGCAAGCTGTGCAGCAACTCTTCCAAAATTCTTTGGAGTAACTTCTATTTCAGCTACGTCTCCTATTTGATATTTAGGATTCAAACCCTTAGCTTCATCTATACCTATTTCATTAATATGATCATAAGCAGTTTCAACTACATCTTTTTGCGCAAAAACATGAAATTCTCCTGTCTCTCTATTCATAGTAACTCGAACATTTTGAGCTGGTGAACCAGGATTTGAATAATTCTTTTTATAAGCAACTACTAGGGCATCATCAATAGTTGTAAAAATCAAATCTTCACTAATACCCTTATCCCTAACTAATTCTTTTAATGCGCCTATAAATTCCTCATTCATTTTATAACCCTCCTTAAGTCTAAATTTCCCCTTCTAAATTAACAGCTTTAATTTTATCTCGTGGTATATCTAAAGTATTACCATCCACCTCTACTGTTAATATTTCATCTGTTAATGATTTTAAAATACACTTATAACTTTTTTTGTTTTCTACTGGCTTTGATAATTTAACCAAAACCTCATGTCCCATATATCTATTTATATGTTCATCAGTAAACAACTGTCTGAAGATTCCTGGAGAAGATACTTCTAAATAATATGGATCTGTTATTGGATCCTTATTATCTAATAAGTCACTAATAAGTCTACTAACCTTTTCGCAATCATTCAATGATATACCTGCTTCATTATCAATATAGACTCTAAGGTAATATTCATTGCTTTCTTTAACATATTCTATATGATAGAACTCATAACCAAGATTTTCAACTAAAGGTTTTACCATTGTCTTTACTTCTTCGACTAAAAGATCTTTTTGCATGGATTTTCCTCCTTTATTTTTTATTATAAAGTTATTAACTGTATATCCAGTATATTAATTTATGCAAAAACGCAACCTTATAAGTTGCGTCTAACAAAATAGAAAGAGCGGGTTTATTATCCCCACTCCTAACTTTAACTATCGGTAATACTTTCTAATTTATATATTACCATAATAAAGCCACTAATACAAGAAAAATTTAATTAGCTAGATAAAGCCAATTACATTTGAGTCTTCTACATTCTAAAATTCAAATTATTTTTTTATGCTCTTAGGGGGATTTGATGAATATTCAGCGCAATTTATTCTTTTGAGTTTTATTATTTCCATAATAATATAATTCATTCATTTTTCTTTTACTAACTTTAAGTATATGAAATTATAAAATCTTCATTAATATAACTTTATAATTTCATATACTTAAACCAAACACTACTATGACAAAAGTTTTATCACAGCCAATTTTTTTGATAAAATTTCTTTAATTCTTTCCCGAATGAAAACACTAAGCGTTCAAAAAAAAATGTAAAAGTGATTAAATCACTTTTACATTTTTTCAACTTCTTTAATTAACTCTTCAACCAATTCCTCTTCCTTAACTTTTTTTATAATTTCACCTTTTTTAAATATTAGACCTACGCCGTTTCCTCCAGCTATACCAATATCAGCTTCCTTTGCTTCTCCAGGTCCGTTAACTACACATCCCATTATAGCTACAGTTATATTCTTTGAACAATTTGAAAGTCTTTCTTCTATTTGCTTAGCTATATTGATTAGGTTAATTTGAGTTCTACCGCAAGTTGGACATGAAATAAATTGAATACTATTACTCTTATATCCAAAAGTCTTCAGTATTTCATTGCCTACTTTTACTTCTTCAACTGGATCATCTGTAAGAGACACCCTAATTGTATCTCCTATTCCTTCTGCCAATAAAGTTCCTATGCCTATACTTGATTTTATAGTTCCTCTAAAAATAGTTCCTGCTTCAGTAACGCCTAAATGAAGAGGATAATTAATTTTTTCTGAAGCTAATCTATATGCTTCTATCATCTTAATTACATCTGCAGATTTAATCGAAACTACTATATCATAAAACTCTAAATCTTCAAGAATCTTCACGTGTCTTAATGCACTTTCCACTAAAGCTTCAGCTGTAGGTTTATGATATTTTTCTAAAATATCCTTTTCTAACGAGCCAGAGTTAACCCCTATTCTAATAGGAATATTTCTGGTTTTTGCCTCTTCTACAACTTTTTTAATTCTATCTTCACTGCCTATATTACCAGGATTAATCCTTATAGCTGCTACGCCATTTTTCATAGCTTCTAAAGCTAATTTATAATCAAAATGTATATCTGCGACTACAGGTATATTAGATTTAGCAGTTATTTCTTTTAAAGCTATAGCTGCTTCCATATCAGGAACTGCACATCTTACTATATCACAACCTGCTTCTTCTAATTTTTTTATTTGTTCTAAAGTTTTTAATGCATCTCTAGTATCTGTGTTAGTCATAGATTGAACAGATACCTTAGCATCTCCACCTACATATACATTACCTACTTTAACTTTGCGAGTTAACTTTCTAGTCATAATTTCATCTCCTAAAACTTAATTGGATAAAGAATATCCTTTATAGTAACTAAAACCATCAAAGCCATCAATGCTATGAATCCTATACTATTAATTCCTTGAACAACTTTATCTGGAACCTTCTTTCTTGTTATTGCCTCTATAAGTAATATAATTAACCATCCTCCATCAAGAGCTGGGAAAGGCAACAAATTCATTATAGCAAGTTGAATGCTTATATATCCAGTAAAATATAACAAGTTCCATACACCTGCTTGTGCTGCCTGATTTGACATTTTAACAATGGTTACAGGTCCCCCTACTTCTTTTGTAACATCAGCTTTACCTGTAAATAAATTTTTCAATACTCTATAAGTTTGTGTAATTAAGGTAGCTGATTCCTTAAAACTATGCTTTGTTGCATCTAAAAATGTAGGATTGGTATTATTAGCAAATATTATGCCTATCATATAAGCATTATCTTTCTTCTTAGGAGTAACATCTACAGAATATTCCACTCCATTTCTTAAGTAATCCAATTTAACAGGTTTATTTACACTATTATTTATTTCTACAGATATATCCATAGATGTAAATACTTTATGACCATTAGCTCTTACTATTTCGTCACCTTTTTGAAGACCAGCTTCTTTCGCAGGCATATTATCTTGAATATCACCTAATTTATTTTCAGAAAAACCAAAATTCATACTAACTGTTACAAAAATAATTATTGCTAGTAAGAAATTCATTATAACACCAGCAGAAACTATAGTTATTCTTCTCCATGGAGATTTACTTGAAAACGAATCAGGGTCATCAACTGGGGCATCTTGCCCATACATATTTACATATCCCCCTATAGGGAAAGCTTTCAAATTATATTCTGTTTCTTTAATTTTAAATCCCCATATCTTAGGTCCCATTCCTAAAGAAAATTCTAGAACTTTTACTCCATTTATTTTAGCTAAAACAAAATGTCCTAACTCATGTACTATGATTAATAAACTGAAAGCTAAAACAACTAGAATTATATTAACTACGCTCATTAAATTCCCTCCTAATTATTATATTTTGAGTAAATATACTCTCTTATTTCTTTATCTATTTCAATTATGTTCGATAAGGTTACCTCTTTATTATAGTCAAATTTATCCAAACATTCTTTAATTATTTCAGGTATTTGCTTATATAAAATTCTACTTTTTAAGAATAAATCTACAGAAGCTTCATTACTGGAATTAAGTATTGCTGGCATCAGCTTTCCTTTCTTTCCTGCTTCATAAGCAAATTTTAAACATTGAAAAGTTTCTAAATCAGGTTTCTCGAATGTTAAAGTTGAAATTTTGCATAAATCTAATTCTTCAATTACTGCATCAAGTCTCTCACCATAATTTAATGCATACTGTATAGGTAATCTCATATCCGGTGTGCTAAGCTGCGCAATTATACTGTTATCGTTATATTGAACCATTGAATGAATAATTGATTGAGGATGAACAACAACTTCAATATTATTATAATCACAATCAAAAAGCCAATGAGCTTCTATTACTTCAAGTCCTTTATTCATTAGTGTAGATGAATCCACTGTGATTTTAGGGCCCATATTCCAATTTGGGTGATTCAACGCATCTTTTAAAGTCACCTTTTCTAGATCCTCTTTAGTTTTTCCTCTAAAAGGCCCTCCTGAAGCAGTCAGAATTAATTTGTTTACAGCTTTATGCTTATTCCCCTGTAGACACTGAAAAACTGCACCATGTTCTGAATCAACTGGTAGTATTTTAATCCCTTTTTCTTTCGCTTTTCTCATGACAAGTTCTCCTGCTACAACCAAAGTTTCTTTGTTAGCAAGAGCTATATCCTTATTAGCATCGATAGCTGCTAAAGTTGGTTCTAAACCTATCATCCCTACCAATGCTGTAATTACCAATTCAACTTCTCTTAATGTTGATATGGTTATTAATCCTTCCATTCCTTTTAATACCGTAACATTAATATTTTTATTTTTTACATATTTAAGTATCTCTTCATAAGCTTCTTCATTCCACATAGCCACATAATTAGGTTTAAATTCATCTATAATATTAATTATTTTATCAACACTTCTATTTGCGGCAACTGCTACTAAGTTATATTTATCTGAATTTTTTCTTACTATATCTATTGTTTGTTCTCCTATTGAGCCTGTTGCTCCTAATAAGCATAAGTTTTTCATGTCAGTTCCTCCTAATGATATAAATTACTATTCAATTATACCATTTTATATGAATAATTTAAAATTTGCAATAAAGTGATGGAAATATTATTCTATATAACAATATATTAATAATATATTCAAATAAAATTAAAAAAATCCTACTTAATAAAAACTTTATTAAGTAGGATTTCCCTAAAGCATCATAAGAAATTTTATATAAATAAATACTACCACTGCTGAATACAAACTACTATCAAATCTATCTAGTATTCCGCCATGACCTGGTATCAAATTGCTATAATCTTTTATATTAGAATGTCTTTTTACCGATGATGCAACTAAATCACCAAATTGAGAGAACACTCCGCAAAGAGCTCCTATAATAAAATAATGATATGTAGCTATATCCGTAAAATTAAATTTATTAATAATAATGATTCCAAAAATTCCACATAGCAAACTACATATGATTAATCCGCCAAGAGATCCCTCAATAGTTTTCTTAGGACTTACCTTTTCATTTAACTTATGGGTAGTTCCTAGCTTGCTAAATAGTCTGCCTATATAATAGGCTCCAGTGTCACATCCCCATGATCCTAAGAAGATAAGCCAAACTAAGTATTGACCACCCTTAAAAGTATTAACCAAATATATACAACTAAAAAATACCCCAACATAAATGAACCCTAACATAGTTACTGCCACATCAATGTAATTAAGTTCAGGCTTTAATACTGGCAGACACAACATTAAAAATGTAGATACAATTATCATATAAGATAATGCTTCAAAATTATTGTTGGTTATATAGAAAATAATTAATAGAGCATATCCTACAACATCAAATGTTCTTATCTTAGATATTTTAGCTGTTTTATAGAATTCATACAGGCCTGCTATAGAAATTGCTATAGTAAAATATTTTAAATACACTCCCCCTAAAAATATGAAAAGAATAAAAGGGGCTATTATGGCAGCACCTATATATCTTTTATTTATACTCATCTGTATCATCCTTTAACTATTTTATTTTTTTATTCCACCAAATCTTCTATCTCTTTGTTGATAATCACAAATAGCTTTTTCTAAATCTTTTTCATTAAAATCTGGCCAGTTAATATCAGAATACCAGAACTCTGAATAAGCACATTGCCATAACATAAAGTTACTCAATCTTTGTTCACCGCTTGGTCTAATAATTATATCTGGATCTGGCATATTAGCAGTATATAAATAATTTGAGAAGGTTGAGCCATTTATAGAATCTATATTTATCTCACCCTTTTGAACTTTTTTATAGATATTTTTTATACCACGAATAATCTCATCTCTACCTCCGTAGTTTAGTGCCAAATTTAAGACTACTCCTGTATTATTTTTTGTATTTTCATAAGCTTTATTCAATTCATCTTGACAATTTTGAGGTAATCTAGTTATATCTCCAATATGATTTATTACCACTCCATTTTCATTCAGTTCCTTAAACTCATTTTTTAAATACTCAACTAGCAATTTCATAAGAGCAGATACTTCTTCTTGAGGCCTTTTCCAATTTTCTGTAGAAAAAGCATATAGAGTTAAATATTTCACACCTAATCTATCACATTCTTTAACTATTTTTCTTATAGTCTCTACTCCAGCTTTATGTCCCAAAGCTCTTGGTAAATTTCTTTCCTCAGCCCATCTTCCATTTCCATCCATAATTATTGCTATATGTTTCGGAATATTATTTTTATCTAAATGTATATGTTCATAGTGCCTTCTACTTTTCTTGGAACCAAATAAATTAAACACTAAAAGCTCACCTCTTTTCAAATTTAAGTTTATTATAATATCATAAAGAATAAAAAAAACCTGCTAAAGAAGCAGGTCCTATATTGACATAATTTCTTTTTCTTTAGAAGTTAATATATTATCTATTTCTTTAATGAATCCATCAGTAACCTTTTGAATACTATCTTCACCTTTTTTGATTTCATCTTCTGATAAATCTAATTCTTTCTTAAGAGATTTAATCTTATCATTAGCATCTCTTCTTATTGATCTAATTGCAACCTTAGCATCCTCTCCAGTTTTCTTTACTGTTTTAACAAGATTTTTTCTTGTTTCTTCAGTTAATTCTGGAACTACTAGTCTGATTACAGAACCATCACTATTAGGATTAATTCCCAAATCAGATTTTAATATTGCTTTTTCGATTTCTTTTAGTAATGGCTTCTCCCAAGGAGTGATTACTAGCATTCTTGGCTCTGGAGCAGCAACATTAGCTACTTGATTAATAGAACACATGCTTCCATAGTAATCAACTTGTATTCTATCTAACATAGTTGGATTAGCTCTTCCAGCTTTCATAGTAGAAAGATCTGATTGTAAAACAGAAACTGTTTTAGTCATTTTTTCTTCAGCTAATTTTATAATATCTTTAATCATAAATTATCTCCTTTTTAACTCCTTACTTAGATGAAACTAATGTTCCAATCTTTTCTCCTTTTATTGCTTTTTGAATATTACCAGGTTCATCTAACCCGAAAACTAATATAGGAATATTATTATCCATACATAATGAGGTAGCTGTAGAATCCATTACTTGCAGGCCTTTTTCTAGAACTTCCATATGAGTTAATGTATCAAATTTCTTTGCATCATCATACTTGTGTGGATCCTTATCATATACGCCATCAACTTTCTTTGCAAGAAGAATCACATCTGCTTCAATTTCAGCTGCTCTTAATGCTGCAGTAGTATCAGTTGAAAAATATGGATTTCCTGTTCCAGCAGCAAATATTACAACTCTACCCTTTTCTAAATGTCTCATAGCTCTTCTTCTAATAAAAGGTTCAGCCACTTGTTTCATGTCTATAGCAGTTTGAACTCTTGTTTTTACTCCAGCTGATTCTAGTGAATCTTGAAGTGCTAGAGCGTTAATACAAGTTGCAAGCATTCCCATGTAGTCAGCTGTGGTTCTATCCATACCTTCACCACTTCTGCCTCTCCAAATGTTTCCGCCACCAACTACAGTGCCAACTTCCACACCTAAATCAACTAATTGTTTTATTTCTCCAGCAATTCTTTGTGCTACATTAAAGTCAATACCAAAACCGTTAGTTCCAGCCAAAGCTTCCCCTGATAGTTTTAATATAACTCTCTTATACTTACAAGATTCCATACGTCAACCTCCATTTTAGATAAATTTATTTTAATGAGTCTATTTTAAAAAAAGAGAACACTTAGTGTCCTCTTTTCTAGTTACCTTTTACTTGTCTAGCAACTTCAGCAGCGAAATCTTCTTCTTCCTTTTCGATGCCTTCTCCTCTTTCGAATCTTACAAACTTATTAACTGTAATTTGAGAACCAACTTCTTTAGACTTTTCTTCTACATATTTAGTAATAGTCTTAGTTGAATCTTTAACCCAAAGTTGTTCTACTAAACAAACTTCTTTGTAGTATTTTTGAACTCTTCCAACTACCATTTTTTCAACGATATTTTCTGGCTTTCCTTCATTCAAAGCTTGAACTCTAAAGATTTCTTTTTCTTTTTCTACTGATTCAGTATCAACAGATTCTTTGTTTAAGAATAATGGGTTAGCAGCAGCAACTTGCATAGCTAAATCCTTTGCAACTTCTTCTACAACTGGATTTACTACAGCAGATCCTAATTCTACAAGAACTCCTATTCTTCCACCACCATGAATATAGCTTTGGATTAAACCATTTTCAACTGTAAGTGTTTCAAATCTTCTTACATTCATGTTTTCTCCAAGTTTAGCTATTAAAGCTGTTAAAGCTTCTTGAACTGTTTGTTCTGCATTGAATTTTTCAGCAACAAATTCTTCTATCTTTGTAGCCTTAGTTTTTGCAGCCATTTCAGCTAATTTAGCAGCGAAAGCAACAAACTCTTCATTAGCAGCAACGAAATCTGTTTCGCAGTTTAATTCAACTATACCTGCTGATTTCTTATCTTCTGAAACATAAGTCTTAACGATACCTTCAGCAGCAACTCTACCTGCTTTTTTAGCAGCAGCTGCAAGACCTTTTTCTCTTAATATTTCTATAGCTTTTTCCATATCGCCGTTTGATTCTGTTAATGCTTTTTTACAGTCCATCATTCCAGCGCTAGTTCTTTCTCTTAATTCCTTAACTAATTGTGCAGTTATCATTTAATAATTCCTCCTTCAAATTGTTGGTGAAAAGGTAAATGAAGATTTCTTCATCTACCTTAGAGTGAAAAAAATTACTCAGCTAATTGCTCACCTTGTCTTCCTTCAATAATAGCGTCTGCCATTTTTCCAGCTATTAATTTAACAGCTCTTATAGCATCATCATTTCCTGGAATTACATAGTCAACATCATCTGGATCACAGTTAGTATCTACTATAGCTACTACTGGTATTCCTAATATTTTTGCTTCTAAAATAGTATTTCTTTCTTTTCTTGGATCTACTATAAATATAGCTCCTATATTAGTTGAATCTAAGTTTTTGATACCACCTAAATTCTTTTCTAATTTTTCCATTTCACCCTTTAATTTGATAACTTCTTTCTTAGGAAGAACTTCGAATGTTCCATCCTCTTCCATTTGGTGTAATTCAGCAAGTCTGTTAATTCTACCTTTTATTGTCTTAAAGTTAGTTAACATTCCACCTAACCATCTGTTGTTAACAAAGTGCATATTACATCTAACTGCTTCTTCTTGAATTGCTTCTTGAGCTTGCTTTTTAGTTCCAACGAAAAGAATATCTTTTCCTTCTACTGAAACTTCTTTTATGAAGTCATAAGCTTCTTCTACTTTTTTAACTGTCTTTTGAAGATCTATTATATATATTCCGTTTCTTTCTGTGAATATATATGGAGCCATCTTAGGGTTCCATCTTCTTGTTTGATGTCCAAAGTGAACACCAGCTTCTAATAATTGTTTCATTGATATTACTGACATGTTGTACCCTCCTAAATTTGGTTAATCCTCCACTATCTCCATTCTTATAGAAATTCCAAGACCGTTGTACTTATCTTGGCACCAATCTATAAACGAGATAATGTGTGTATTTTCTTACCTAAAATAGTATATCATATGCTTTTTCTACAAGCAATATATTTTTTAAACTATTATAATATATTAAAAAATATAAAAATAGATAGAAAGTTACCTATCTACCTATTTTTATCAACTCTTATGCTAATTATTCTACTAATGTATATTTTTAAGTTCTTCTAATAATTTATCATTAAGGATCTTTATGTGAGTTCCCTTCATTCCTAAACTTCTTGACTCTATTACTCCTGCACTTTCAAACTTTCTAAGTGCATTTACAATAACTGATCTTGTTATTCCAACTTTATCTGCTATTTTAGATGCTACTAGCAATCCTTCATCACCGTTAAGCTCATTAAATATATGCTCCACAGCTTCTAATTCAGAATAAGATAATGTTCCTATAGCAAGTTGAACCACAGCTTTCTTTCTAGCATCTTCTTCTATTTCATCTTTTTTAGATCTTAATATTTCTAATCCAACAATTGTAGCTGAATATTCTGATAACACTAAGTCTTCATCGGTAAATGGACAGTTAAACCTTGCTAAAATTAATGTTCCAAGTCTCTCACCATTTCCGATTATCGGAACTATGGTTGATATCTTTCCTTGCATTTCACATTTACCTTCATCTGCAAATACACAATCTCCTTGGCTATTAAGATTAGCTAAAGTTTCATTGATTTCCAATAGTTTATGATTATAATCTTCTGGAAATCTTTTATCTTCAGTTACTTTTTCTCTCATGACTTTACATTGAAACCCTTCTAAAAAAGTAAAGCCAATAACTTTTCCCTTTCTACTAGCAATATATACGTTACATTGTAGCACTTCACTAAGTAATTTACAGATATCACTAAAGGCTAACTGTTCTGTCCCCGTTTTTTGCAAGATTTTATTTAATCTTCTTGTCTTATCTAATAGCGTTGACATGTAATTCCTCCCCCGAATCTCTTATATTGTTTGAATTTTCAAAATTTATTTAATATTCAAAATCAACTCGACAATTCCATCATACCACATAGAATTAACATATTCAACCTATTATTATTTATTTCGACATTCCATTTTCTGTTTCAATAACAATTTTATGCTTGCATTCTTTATTTACGCATTCAATATGATTCCCTAAAGTTTTAGAATACTTTTTCACCATAACAGATCCACATTCAGGACATTTTTCTTTTGCAGGTTCATACCAGCTTACAAAATCACAGTTAGGGTAATTAGAACATCCAAAGAATTTTCTACCCTTTTTACTTCTTTTAGCTACAACTTTCCCTCCGCATTTTGGACAAGGTGCTTCTACCTCTTCTACTATAGCTTTAGTATTTTGACATTCAGGATATCCAGGACAAGCTAAGAAATCGCCAAATCGCCCGTGTTTTATTACCATCATTCTGCCACATTTATCGCAAGGTACATCGCTAACCTTATCTTCTATAACAACTTTTGAAATTTCTTTTTCAGCAATTTCAATAGCTTCACTTAATGGTGTGAAGAAATCTTCAACAATTTTAGTCCAAGCCTCTGTGCCCTCTTCAACTGCATCAAGTTTTGATTCCATTGAAGCTGTAAAATCTATATCAACAATTTGCTTAAAGAACTTACTAACAATATCATTTACAATCACACCTAGTTCTGTTGCCTCTAAATTCTTTTTTTCTCTTTGTACATATTTTCTATCTAGTAGTGTAGAAATAGTTGGTACATAAGTACTTGGTCTTCCTATTCCCTTTTCTTCTAGTAACTTAACGAAAGAAGCTTCAGTATATCTTGCTGGTGGTTGAGTAAAATGTTGTTTACTATCTAATTTATGGACATTTAATACTTCACTTTCTTTGAGTTCTGGTAATAAGCCTGACTCTTCATCATCTTCCCCTATATATTCATACACCTTCATAAAACCATCAAATTTTATTGTTGCTCCAGAAGCCCTAAATTTATAATCCCCATTTTTTATTTCAATTGAATTAGTATTTAACACGCAAGCAGTCATCTGACAAGCTATAAACCTTTTCCAAATTAAAGTATATAATTTATATTGATCCTTTGTAAGGCTTTCTTGTGCTACCTCTGGTGTAATATCTATATAAGTTGGTCTTATAGCTTCATGTGCATCTTGTATATTTTTCTTTCCCTTAAAGGCTCTTGGTGTTTCTAATGCATATTTATCACCAAAGTTATCCTTAATATAATTTTTTGCATTTTCTGAAGCCTCAGCTGAAATTCTAACAGAGTCTGTTCTCATATAAGTAATAAGACCAATTGTACCATGACCCTTTACTTCAACACCTTCATATAGCTGCTGAGCTAATGACATTGTCTTCTTAGTTGTAAAATTCAATTTTCTACTTGCATCCTGTTGCAAAGTTGAAGTAGTAAATGGTGGCAATGGATTTTTCTGTTTTTCACCTTTTTTCATCTTATCAACTATAAAATCATTGCTTTTCAAATCTGATATTACTTTAGTTGCCTCTGCTTCATTATTTAATTCTATTTTTTTACTTTTATATGATACTAACTTTGAATTGATTATATTTTTATCCTTACTAAAACTGCAGTCTATAGTCCAAAATTCTTTTGGTTCAAATTTACTTATTTCTTCTTCTCTATCACAAATCAACTTTAATGCTGCAGATTGAACTCTTCCTGCACTAAGACCCCATTTAACATTTCTCCATAGAAGAGGACTTATTTGATATCCCACTAATCTATCTAAAACTCTTCGAGCCTGTTGAGCATCTACAAGATTTTTATCTATTTCTCTAGGACTCTTTATTGAATTTTTAATTGCATTTTTAGTTACTTCATTAAATTCAATTCTACATTTTTCTGAACCATCTATTTTTAATACATTAGCTAAATGCCATGATATAGCTTCCCCTTCTCTATCGGGGTCAGTTGCCAAATAAACTTTATCACATTTTTTTGCTAATTTTTTTAATTTATCTAATAAGTCACCTTTTCCTCTTATAGTGATGTATTTAGGATTGAAATTATTTTCTACATCCACTCCTAGTTGACTTTTAGGCAAATCTCTTACATGCCCCATAGAAGCTTCTACTACGAAATTTTTACCCAGATACTTTCCAATGGTTTTTGCCTTTGCTGGTGATTCAACTATTACTAACTTTTGTCCCATATCATTAATCCCGAAATATATAATATTATCGGGTATTCACCCCCTTAAATCTATCTAATTAATTCGTGCATAATAATTTCCTGGTAGTAAAACAATTTCTTTTTTAAATTGCAATTCAAATAATACCTCATAAATTAATGCTGTGTCAATATTTACATTCCTAATTATGTCATTAATATGCATTGGTTCTTGAGTTAATACCTTGAAAATAATCTGTTTTAGCCTATTATTACTATCTTTTAAAATATTATTATATTCTTTTTGCGAAGTAATACAAGTAAGATTTAATCTTTCAATCATCACATCTACATCATATAATGTATGAGCTCCATCACCCATTAATTTATTAGGTCCTTTACTCTTAGGTGCAAATATAGATCCTGGTACTGCAAATATTTCTTTATTTTGATTTAAAGCAAAAGTAGTTGTAATGGATGTACCACTTCTTTCTCCACCTTCTACTACTATTAATGTATCACACAACCCAGCTATTATTCTATTTCTCCTTGGAAAATTACATGCCTTTGATGGTTCATCAGGCAGGAATTCACTTATTAAGCATCCATTATTACTAATTTGTTTGAACAACTCCCTATTGTTTCTAGGATAACATACAGATAGCCCATTACCTAATACACTTATAGTTTTGCCTCCATATTCAAGACAGCATCTATGGGCAATAGAATCTATCCCTCTAGCTCCTCCACTAATAATATTAACTTTATAGTCACTTAATTTCTTACAAATAAATTCAGTAACCCTAATTCCATACTCTGTACAATCTCTTGATCCAATTATAGATATATTATGGCCTCCATTTCTGATAATATCTATATCTCCTTTATAAAACAATACACAGGGTGGAGAATAGGTATAAACTAGGTTTTCTGGATAATCTTCATCTTCACGCGTAATATATTTTATACCTCGTTTTAAAATGAAATCATATAACTTTACTACCTGCTCATCAGATATTTTATCCCATTCTTTTTTTATTTCGTAATCTTCAGCGAAAAATAAAATTTCTTCATTATATATTCTCTTGAGTATTTTCAATTTTTCATCATTTGTAATGTCCGTTAGAAATAATTTATGCTTATAAAAATTAACTTTATCCATACCTATATAACCTCACCATCAATGAATCTTCTATAATTTAACGCCTCTATTATATGCTTCTTCTCTACATACTCACATTGATCTAAATCCGAAATAGTTCTAGCTAATCTTAGTATTTTATCTACCCCTCTAGTACTTAGATTAAATCTCCCATAGATAGTTTCTAGAAACTTCTCTAATTCATTTTTATTATTCTTTATTATACTATTTAAGATATCCTTATGAGAAAGTTCAGAGTTGAATTTTATATCTTTTCTTGTAGAAAATCGCTTATTTTGAATTTCTACAGCCTTTGCTACTTTTCGCTTCATTTCTTCAGATCCCAAATTCTGAGTTCCTTTAACCAAGGAGTTAAATTTTATTGATGGAACATAAATAAACATATCAATTCTATCTAGTACAGCCTTTGATACTCTATTTATATACCTTTTTCTTTCCGAATCTGTACATGTACAGCCACTATTTGTATCCTCATTAAGATATCTTCCACATGGACACATATTCATCGCTGCTAAAAATATAAAATTTGCTGGATACATTACGTTACCACTTATTCTAGAAATACTTATTGATTTATCCTCTAATGGCTCTCTTAATGATTCCAGCGATACTTTCTCAAACTCTGGAAGTTCATCTAGGAATAGAACGCCATTGTGTGCAAGAGTAACTTCACCTGGTTTCAGCTCCCTTCCCCCACCTACTAATTTTATGCGTGTAGTTGTATGATGAGGATTTCTGAATGGTCTCTTATTTATTATTGGAGTTTTAGAATCTAGCAATCCAGAAACACTATATATTTTTGTGATTTCAATGTAATCCTCATCTTTAAGTTCTGGTAATATGGATGGCAATCTCTTAGCTAACATAGTTTTTCCGCAACCTGGTGGACCATATAAAATAATATTGTGATTACCCGCAGCTGCAATTTGTAAAGCTCTCTTTGCTTCTTCTTGCCCAAATACATCATTGAAATCTACAAATTCTTCTTCACTATCAGCAAAGTTATTATTATTTTCTGCAGGCAGTAAATCTTCATTAATTAAAAATTCAGCCACTTGTTTTAAACTATTCATCGGAAAAATATTAGCCTGCTTTACCAATGTAGCTTCTTGACAATTTTCTTGAGGTATAATAAACGAATCTACTAAATTTGACACTCCATTAAGAACCACCGGTAATACTCCATTTACTTTTCTTAAACTACCATCTAGAGCTAGTTCACCTACTAAAATAAACTTTTTTAAATTGTTTGCACAAATTTGCCCACTTTGAATCAAAATCCCTATAGCAATTGGCAAATCTAAAAGAGAACCTATCTTTTTAAGATCTGCCGGGGCTAAATTTACCACTATTCTTCCTAGCGGAAAATCATAACCCGAATTTAATATTGCAGCTCTAACTCGTTCTCTAGACTCCTTAACAGTTGTATCTGGCAACCCTACTATATAAAAGGAAGGTAAGCCTCTACTAATGTCTATTTCAACACTTATCTCCACTCCCTGAAGTCCATTAAAAGTGGAACTTTTTATAATTACTGACATTTTAATCACCTCTATGCACATTATTGACCAAATATAGTTTCGTTTAATCATTTTAGGTACATAATAATAAAAAATAGTGTGTATAGGAGATAACATGAAAAAATACAATAAAGATATTGGAAACGAAGGAGAATTTCTTGCAAAAGAATTTCTTTGTAAGAAAGGATATAATATAAAAGAATCAAATTACAGATGCCCTTTAGGAGAAATTGATATAATTTTATCGAAAGACAATATTTTATGCTTTGTCGAGGTAAAATCCAGATACAACCTAAATTACGGTTACCCTATGGAAGCGGTGACACACAAAAAATTAAATAGAATTTATAAGATATGTAATTGGTACTTGCTTGAAAACAAAATTAATAATCTAAATATTAGATTTGATGTTGTGGAAATTATCTTTTCTATTAATGATAATTCATATAAGATTAATCATTTAGAAAATGTATATAGTATTTAATTCTATTGCAATTAGTTAATTTCTCTTTAACTACATAAAAAAATAAAAGAATTTATGATATCTTAAACTCATAAATTCTTTTATTAAACTTGTTTTTACAGTATATTCTTTAAAAATGACAGCCTATGAATTTCTGTAACACCTACATTTTTTATAGCGTTAACATGCTTACCTGTACCATAGCCAACATTATTTTCAAAATCATATTCAGGATATTTTTTAGCATATTCCTTCATTATATTATCTCTATAAACTTTAGCGATAATTGAAGCACAAGCTATGGAAGCACTTTTTGTATCTCCCTTTATTACAAACTTATTCAAAATGCTTATATTTCTAACTGGATACCCATCAGATAGAACCAGTTCTGGAGTAACTTTCGTTAGTCCATTTATAGCTTTAATAAAAATTTCATTATTACATACAGCTATACCTCGTTCATCTATCTCTCTATTGTCACAAAGAGAAAGAGAATAATCTACAGCCTTTTCTTTAATTATTTTAGCTAATTCTTCTCTTTTCATTTCAGATAATTTTTTTGAATCATTGATTTCAAGAATAATATCATTAAGAGAATTTAAATCCAAAACCACTGCTGCAGCTACAATAGGGCCAGCCAAAGGACCTCTGCCCACCTCATCTACTCCTGCAACATATGAAAAATCTCCGAAAGACTTATCAAATAGGTACATACTTGTAACCCTATCCTTCTCACTTAAAAACTTTTGTAATTGCCTATTCAATTTTTCTGATAAACTAATAACATTTTTTCTAGGATCACTTCCTAGAACTTCAACTAACTCTTGAAATAAAGGAACATTTTCATTTTCGATTTTAAAACCTGCTAGTTTATCTTTTAATGTAGCAAAATTGTATTTTTCCAAGTTAATTCTTAAATCTTTTATTAAATTATCCATAAGCTTCACCTCTATGGTCTCTCTAAGGTAATATTACCGATCTTTCCACCTCTGAATTCATCTAAAAGTATAGCTGATATTCTATTATAATCTATATTGCCTCCAGATATTATACAGCCACGCTTTCTAGCTATATTATCTAAATTAACCAAAGGATCTTCATCTAAGGAATCTAGCTTATATCTTGTAGCCAATGCATCAGGTTTTATATTCATAAGTCTTTCTACTAACTTAAATGCTAATTCCTCTGTGTCCATGATTTCGTCTTTTATAGCACCTGTAAAAGCTAAATTTAATGCCACATCTTCATCCTCAAACTTAGGCCATAGTATACCTGGTGTATCCATAAGTTCTATCCCTATAGAAGTTTTTATCCATTGTTTTGTTTTTGTTACCCCTGGTCTATCTCCAGTTTTAGCAATATTATTCTTTGCCATTTTGTTTATAAAAGTTGATTTACCAACATTAGGTATACCAACAACCATAACTCTAGTAACAATATTAACCAAGCCTTTTGCCTTTAATCTTTCGTGCTTTTCTTTTAATAAATCTAAAAGTATAGGCTTTATTTGTTTTATACCTTCACCTTTAAGACTATTGATTTCTATAACTCTAACATTTTCTTTAGTTAATGAATTCATCCACGCTCTAGTTATGTTCTTATCACTTAAATCAGATTTATTTAATAATATAATTCTAGGTTTGTTGCCACATAGAGAATCTATTTCAGGGTTAGCACTAGCTCTAGGTATTCTAGCATCTCTTATCTCTATTACAGCGTCTACAAGGGTTAAATTCTCCTTTATTGCTCTTTTAGTTTTCACCATATGTCCAGGAAACCAATTTATAGCCATAGAATCACTCCTTTATATATAATTATTTTCATAATTTTAATATCAATACTAAAAAACTCTATAAAATAAAAAACGGGGCTTAAAAAGCCCCTGAATTTTAAAACCTATCTTGTCATTAATTCTTTAACTTTAGCAGCTTTACCTACTCTGTCTCTTAAGTAGAATAACTTAGCTCTTCTAACTTTACCTTTTCTTACTACTTCTAATTTATCTATAAGTGGTGAGTTAACTGGTAATGTTCTTTCAACTCCTGTACCGTAAGCTAATCTTCTTACAGTAAATGTTTCTCTTATTCCACCGTTTTGTCTCTTAATAACAGTTCCTTCGAACATTTGAACTCTTTCTTTTTCACCTTCTTTTATTTTTAGATATACTTTAACAGTATCTCCAATAGCAAATTCAGGTAAATCTTTTCTTAATTGTTCTTGCTCAATAGCTCTTAATATTTCGTTCATGTGTATTCCCTCCTAATATATATTGTGCGCTCATAACATAAACATGAAAGCGGAACGCATGTAATAACACAAAGCATATTTTAACATAAAACTGTATTCTTTGCAATAAGTTTTTAAATTATTCCAACTTACTTTTTAAAATTATATAATATTTTTTTATCTTCCTTAGATAGTTCATATTTCTCAAACAAATCTGGTCTTTTTGCTTTAGTGATGAGAAGTGATTGTTTCTTTCTCCACAATCTTATTTTCTCATGATGCCCTGAAATTAAAACTTCAGGTACCTCATCACCTTCAAAAACGGGTGGTCTAGTATATTGAGGATATTCTAATAGTCCGTTATAGAATGATTCATCTTGAAAGCTCTCATCTTTTGCCAAAACACCAGGAATCAGCCTACATATACTATCTATAAAAGGTATAGCTGCCATTTCCCCTCCTGTAAGTACAAAGTCTCCCATAGAATATTCTAAATCTATATATTTATAAACTCTTTCATCTATCCCTTCGTAATGACCACAAAGAATAATAAGTTCCTCTTCTTTGCTCAATTCATTAGCTATTTCTTGATTGAAAGTTTTTCCTCTAGGTCCTAGAAAAATAACTTTTCCTTTGTTATCTTCCCTAGCCTTTTGTATAGAAGAAACTATAGGTTGAGGAGCCATTAACATTCCAGCTCCTCCTCCATAAGGGTAATCGTCTACTTTTTTATGTTTATTTAAAGTATAATCTCTTATATTTAATGTGTTTATATCTAAAATCTTATTTTCTTTAGCTCTTCCAATTATACTATGATCAAATATTGTGAACATCTCTGGAAATAATGTGAGAATATCAATCTTCATCTTGCCATTCTCCAGAAGGTTTAATAACTATTAACTCTGAATCTATGTTAATATCTAATACAATTTCTTTAAGTACAGGTACTAAAATTTCCTTGTTTCCTTTTACCCAATACACGTCATTACTACCTGTTTGAATAACATCATATACCTTTCCGTATTGGAAACCATCAGTATCTTCTACTTTACATCCAATTAAATCAGAAATAAAATAAGTATCTTCTGGTAATACAATTGCTTGATCACGTGGAATTGTTATATATTTATTTCTAATCTTGGCAGTGTCATCAATAGAATCAATCCCTCTAATCTTTAATATTACTCTATCCTTTTGATACTTACATCCATCAATTGCATAAGTTT
Organism: Clostridium sp. TW13; assembly: GCF_024345225.1. Classification (NCBI taxonomy): domain Bacteria; kingdom Bacillati; phylum Bacillota; class Clostridia; order Eubacteriales; family Clostridiaceae; genus Inconstantimicrobium; species Inconstantimicrobium mannanitabidum. The sequence continues at coordinate 1,614,381 of NZ_BROD01000001.1, read as the reverse complement.
CATCACCAATTAAAACTTCCTCAAGTTCATCAAATCTTCTCATATCTTCAGTTAATGGAATAACTTTTACTTCTCCCTTAACGCCATGAGTATTTACTACTTTACCTATATTTAAAAATTGCTTTTTCACATCAATCACCTCGAAATAAGTATGTACAAAAAGAGCTAGGAATAACCTAACTCTTTTTTAAATGATTTCTACTACAACTCTTTTGTTTTCCTTTAAGGCCGCAGCTTTGACAACTGTTCTAATAGCCTTAGCTATTCTCCCTTGTTTGCCTATCACCTTACCCATATCTTCAGGCGCAACTTTTAATTCAAGAATTAGAGATTGCTCTCCTTGAACTTCAGCCACGCTAACTGCAGATGGGTTATCAACTAGTGATTTAGCTATAATCTCAACTAATTCCTTCATAGCTCTCTGCACCTAGAAATACTAGAGCAGAAATCACCTCCCAAGTATTATTACTTGTTAATTCCTGCTTTAACGAATAATCTCTTAACAACATCTGTTGGTTGAGCTCCGTTATTTAACCATTTTTCAGCCTTTTCAGCATCTATTTTAACTTCAACTTCTGGCTTAGCTATTGGATTGTAATATCCTATTTCTTCGATGAATCTACCATCTCTTGGGCTTCTTGAATCAGCTACAACTACTCTGTAGAAAGGAGCTTTCTTTGCACCCATTCTTCTTAATCTTATCTTTACTGCCATTTATTTCACCTCCTTTAACAGAATAAAATATTCTATAAATAATTATCTATTTAAAAAATGGCATTTTTCCAAATAGACCTTTTTTAGCATTTTTCTGTAGACCTTTAATTTGTTTCATACTCTTTCTCATCATCTCGAAGCCTTTAATTAATTTATTGACTTCTTGAATAGAAGAACCTGATCCATTTGCAATCCTCTTTTTCCTTTGAGCAGAACTTGCAACTAGTGAAGGATTTCTTCTTTCCTTAAGTGTCATTGATTGAATTATGGCTTTAGTTTTATCAAGTTGCTTTTCACTAGCTTCTAAATCAAGTCCTTCAAGCTCCTTGCCACCTGCACCAGGCATCATCTCCATAACTTTTTTCAATGGCCCAAGCTTTTTCATTTGGTCCATAGCAGTTAAATAATCTTCAAAATTGAAATCATTATTCATCATCCTATCAGTTAACTGCTTTGCTTCTTTCTCATCTATGGACTGTTGTGCCTTTTCAATTAAAGAAAGCACATCACCCATTCCAAGAATTCTAGAAGCCATTCTATCAGGATGGAAAACTTCTAAATCATTCATCTTTTCACCCATACCAGCAAACTTTATAGGCTTGTTAGTAATGTGTCTAATTGATAAAGCTGCTCCACCTCTAGTATCACCATCTAGCTTTGTCAAAACAACTCCTGTAACATCAATTTCATTATTGAAAGTTTCAGCTACATTTACAGCATCTTGACCTGTCATAGAATCTACTACTAAAAGTATTTCTGAAGGCTTAACTTCTGCTTTAATATCCTTAAGCTCTCCCATTAAGTCATCATCAATATGAAGTCTACCAGCAGTATCTATAATTACAAAGTTATATCCTTGATCTTTTGCATGAGCTACACCAGCTTTTGCAATATCAACTGCTTTAACCTTATCTCCCATTGAGAATACTGGTATATCTATTTGACTTCCAACTACTTGCAACTGCTTAATAGCTGCAGGTCTATATATATCACAAGCTACCAAAAGAGGTTTCTTGTTTTTCTTTCTCATATTCAATGCTAATTTACCACACATTGTAGTTTTACCAGCACCTTGTAAACCAACCATCATAACAACGGTTATGCCTGTATCAGAAAAATTAAGTTTACTTTCTGAGGTTCCCATAAGTGTAGTCAACTCATCATTAACTATCTTAATAACCTGTTGACCTGGTGTTAAGCTTTCAAGAACATTAGCACCTAGACACTTGTCCTTTACGCTACTGATAAATTCTTTTACCACTTTGTAGTTAACATCAGCTTCAAGTAAGGCTAGCTTAACTTCTCTCATGGCTTCTTTTAAATCTTTTTCGGAAATTTTACCTTTACCTTTTAACTTTTTGAAAGTTTCTTGCAATTTTGATGATAAATTTTCAAAAGCCATGTTCGCCCTCCTATATATTAATGATTAATTCTAATTTCTTATCAATATATTCAAGTAAATCATTATCTATGCTTTCAACTTTAGATAATTCTTTCATTAAATTTTCTTTTTCTGTTTTTTTATTAAGATATTTTTCTTTAAGTTTCAATTTATCTTCATGATTTTTTAGTTGCTTATAGCATCTTTTTATAGAATCATGAATGGCCTGACGACTTGTTTCATTGATTTCAGCTATCTCCCCAAGAGATAAGTCTTCATTAAAATACATATTCATAATATCTATTTGTTTATCAGTTAATAGTGTTCCATAAAAATCAAGTAATATGGACACTTCAAATCTATCTTCCATATAAATCACCAACTCACAAAAATTATAATATCAAATTATAAATAAAGTGTCAAGTATTTTTACTTAACACTTTATTTTTTTTAGAATAAAGCTTCACTAAAGCTTTCAGCATCAAATTCTTGCAGATCCTCAACACCTTCTCCAACACCAATATATCTCACAGGTATATCTAAAGAGTTTTTAATAGCAATTACTACTCCACCCTTAGCAGTACCATCAAGTTTTGTTAAGATTATACCGTCTATAGGACAAGATTCCATAAATTGCTGAGCTTGTATAACAGCGTTTTGACCTGTAGTTGCATCTAATACCAATAAAGTTTCTTTTGTAGCGTCAGAATATTCTCTATCCAAAATTCTATTTATTTTTTCTAATTCATTCATTAGATTTTTTTTGTTATGAAGTCTACCTGCAGTATCACAAATAAGAAGATCAACATTTCTTGATTTAGCTGCTTGTATCGCATCAAATACTACTGCTGCAGGGTCCGAACCTTCTTGATGTTTAACTATATCCACATCAGCACGCTTGCTCCAAATTTCTAATTGATCAATAGCAGCAGCTCTAAAAGTATCCGCTGCTGCAAGAAGCACTTTCTTTCCTTCTGCCTTATTTTTAGCTGCAAGTTTTCCTATAGATGTAGTTTTACCAACTCCATTAACCCCTATAATAAGTAATACATGCTTATCTCCTTCAGGTTTTCTGTCATCACCTTGCAATAACATTTCTGTAATTACTCTTTTTAAACAAGGTCTTACCTCTGCTGGATCATTAATCTTTTCTTCTCGTATCTTTTCTTTAAGTCTCTTTATTATCTCAATTGTAGTATCCATTCCAATATCAGAAGTAATTAAAATTTCCTCTAATTCCTCATATAAGTCTTCATCAATGGTTACAGCTAAATTTAATACCTCATTAATTTTGTCTGTGAATGAGTCTCTTGTTTTGGTTAATCCTTGCTTAAGCTTATCAAATATTCCTCCGAACATATTCTTTCCTCCTATTTTGTAAGATCTACAGAAACTACTTTAGAAATACCTTTTTCTTGCATAGTTACACCATACATTACATCACTTGCCTCCATAGTTCCCTTTCTATGTGTTATAACAATAAACTGTATGTTGTTTGAAAACTTCTTCAAGAATTCAGCATATCTATCTACATTAGCATCATCCAGAGCAGCTTCTATTTCATCTAGAATACAGAAAGGTGTAGGTTTCATTTTTAGAATTGCAAAAACCAAAGCTATTGCAGATAACACCTTTTCTCCTCCAGACATAAGATTTATATTTTGTAGCTTTTTACCTGGTGGTTGAACATTTATTTCTATATTAGAAGTCAGTTCATCTCCCTCACCTAAAATAAGTTGTGCGCTTCCTCCCTTGAAAAGTTCCATAAATGTTTCATTGAAGTTTTTATTCAAAATCACAAAGTTTTCACTAAATAAGCTCCTCATTTTTTGAGTCATTTCTTCTATTACAGTTAAAAGTTCTTCTCTTGAATTTACTAAGTCATCTCTTTGTTCTGTCATAAATTTGTACTTCTCTGTAACTTCTTTATATTCCTCTATAGCCGCTACATTAACGTTACCAAGACTGCTTATATTTATTTTTAATTTTTGTATTTCTTTAGTAACTGAATTAATATCTTCTAATATTGCAACTTTATCTGAAATTTCAGCATAAGTCAATTCAAATTCTTCATTTAATTGTGATAGATAAGACTCATTTTCTTGCTCTTTTCTTGCTTTGGTTACTTCAATTTTATGAATGTTCTCCTCCATCTTACCAATCTGCAGGCTTAATGATTCAACTTTAGAATTTTCAATTTTATATTGTTCTTTTGTGGTTCTTCTCTCAATTTCACGTTGCTCAATCTTTTTATCAATTTCATAAATCAATATTGAAATACTTTCAATATTTTGTTTATTGCTTTCAATAGAAAGATTCCACTGTTCTTTATTAATCTTGCTTTCATCAATTTCTTTACTTATAGCACAAATTTTTTCATCACTTTGAGAAACCTCTCTTTGAATTCTTTCAATTTCATTTTTTTTGTTATTGACTAATTCTTCTAAGGTCGCTCTTTTAATTTTTTCTTCTGTAAACTGCTCTTTAAGCCTATTCACTTCTGTTTCCACAAGCTTAATTTGTTTCTCTGTAGCTTCTAATCTTTCTTGATTTAATTGTTCACCATTTCTAATCTCTTGGATTTTAGAATCCATACTAACTTTTTCAGAATTTATAGCTTCAATCTTCATCTTGTAATTGTTAACTTGAGTTTCATTAAGTTTTGCAGCATTAGTAAGTTTAGCTGACTCTTTATCTAAACTTGATATTTCACTATCCAATTTAGCTATGTCTATATTCATATTATGGATATCTTCTTTGCAATTTATAATATCTTCATCCATAACTTTAATTTTTTCTCTATTTTCTTTAATAGCTTTCTGTAAATTTTCTAATTTAGCCTTAAGCTGTGTTTCTTCTAATGCTAATTCATCAATTTCTCTTTTTCTACTAATAATGCTAGTACTTTTGTGATAAACGTATCCTCCTGTAAGAGCACCACCTGGATTCACTATTTCGCCATCTAAAGTAACTATTCTTACTGAATACTTTAATAGCTTGGCCAAATTTAAAGCATTATCCATATTATCGCAAACAATAGTTCTACCCAAGGTATGTTCCACTGCTAATCTATATTTTTCATCAAAATCAATAAGTTCACTAGCAATACCTAAGTATCCTTTAGAATTCAATGCTGATTTATCAAGTACTAACTTTTTGCCATTAACAGTATTTAACGGTAGAAAAGTTGCTCTTCCAAGTTTTCTATCTTTTAGTTCACCTATAAGCTTCTTAGCTATATTTTCATTATCAGTAATTACATTTGATATTGCATTTCCTAAGGCTATTTCTACAGCAGTTTCATATTCCTTCTTTACATTGATTATTTCTCCAAGAATAGCATAACTCATATTTGCAACTGCAATTTTTCCACTGTCTATTAGTTCAAATAATCTCTTAACAGATTTGTTATATCCCTCATATTGCTCTTCTAAGTTTGATAGGATATTCTTGTTAGCTTGAACTTTGTTAATCTTATCCTTTAAAGAAGCATATTCATTTTCTTTTCTTGTAGTATCACTAAATAAATTGGTCATATTCTTTTTCTTTGTTGAAATACTATCTGACTTTATTGTTATTTCATTTTTTAATGAGTCTATTTTCTCTTCCAATTTACATCTAGTAGAATAATTTATTTTAATCAAATCCTGAGAACTAACATAACTTGAATTTATTTGATTAATATTATCCTCTAAATTTTTTATCTGTTCTTCTACAAGCATATTTTTATTATTATGCTCTGAAATTAATCTAATATATTTTAATTTATTCTCATTACATTGAATTTCTGTATTTTTTAGATAATTGTATTCTCTAGAAACTTTACTTATGCTTTCTTCCATACAACTTAGATTCTTATCTAAATCAGATTTTTCTAGAACCTTCTTTTCCAATTCAATATTAAAATTTGCTTCTTGTCTAATAAGTTCTTGCTTTCTAAATTCTAATAATTCTCTTTCTTTTAGATTAGAACTTACTAAACTATCTATATTTTTAAGTCTTTCTATTAGAATATCTATCTCAGACTCAAGTTCTTGCTTTTTCTCTTTATTTTTATAGAATGTACCGCGTTCCTCAAGATCTAAACTTTCCATTTCCTCTAACTGTTTATCTAACTTTTCTAAGGACAATTTGGTTTCAATGTATTCATTTTTTAATTGTTCATGACTTCCGTACAATTGCTTTAATTCTTCTTCAATCTTGGTCATCTCATTTTGAAAAATAGCAATATTGTGAAATAACAAAGATAATTCTCTTTGTTTTAATTCACCAGAATATTCAATAAACTGTTGAGCCTTTATATTTTGTTCCCTTAAAGGCTCTAACCTTTCCTCATAGGTAGATATTATATCATCTATTCTTACTAAATTTTGATTAGTATTTGAAAGCTTTTTCTCCGCTTCTTCTTTTCTTGTCTTATATTTTACAATACCTGCTGCCTCTTCTAATAAAGATCTTCTTTCTTCTGGTCTTCCATTTAATATTGCATCAATCTTTCCTTGCCCAATTAATGAATAACCTTCTTTTCCTATACCTGTATCCATAAATAGATTAGTTATATCTTTTAATCTACATTGTCTATTATTAATTAAATATTCACTTTCACCAGATCTAAAAATTCTTCTGCTTACAGTAACCTCAGAGTATTCTATTGGCAAAGCACCGTCTGTATTATCTAAAGTCAAAGAAACCTGTGCTAATCCTACAGGTTTTCTAAATTGAGTTCCTGCAAAGATAACATCTTCCATCTTACCGCCTCTTAAGGTTTTTACACTTTGCTCTCCTAGAACCCACCTTACAGCATCTGAAACGTTACTTTTACCACTACCATTAGGTCCAACCACTGCTGTAATGCCTTGCTTAAAGTCTAATTCAGTTTTATCTAAAAATGATTTGAACCCTCGTATTTCTAATGATTTTAAGAACATGTATAACTCCCTACCTTGTAAATAAAATAGCTGGCACCAATGTGAATAAAAACATTAGTGAAATCAAAACAATTACAACCTTTATAAATATATCCTTATTTTTACGTTTCATAACTATCACTCCTATCATACATTAGTTTATATCATGATAAAAAAAATATCAACAATCTAAGTGTACATAAAAATTAAAAGGCGCAGTATTGGTTATTTACCAAAACCACGCCAAGATTAAACAATGCCTTTTTACCTATGAACTAATAGTTAAATTGATAAAAAATTATACTCTTCATCAACCTTTAACATAACATTATTAAATAAAATATTATTATCAAGCTCTATAGTAATCTTTTTAGGAAATACTTTATCTTTTAACTCATTAAAATATTTCTTTTTGTTTGAATATAATTTAGAAATTGTTCTATTACTTAATGTAATTTCAACATCTCCATCAAATTTTGAAACAGCCTCATAAATCTTATCATTTAATATTGAAGATTCTACTAACTCTCTAAATGAAGGGTGGAAAGGACCTGCTACCACATCTCCATTAACATTTATATTATCTGTAGGTTGAAGACCTATTCTAATTATATTTACTCTTGCATCTTTATACATAGTATAGAGAACTTTAGATATTTCTATAGCTTCATCTAAGGAATATGGTTTATAATCTCCTCTTAAAAACATCTTTTCCATAGGAGTATCCTTAATAACTAAAGAAGGATATATTCTACATATGTTAGGTTTCATTTCAATAGACATCTTAGTTGTCTCTATGTCTTTTTCAAATGTATCCCCCGGTAAGCCCAACATAATTTGATGCCCTAATGTAAAACCATATTCTCTTATTAATCTTGATGCTCGTATTACATCTTCTACACTGTGCCCTCTACCTGACCTTCTAAGTACTTCATCGTCAAGAGATTGAACTCCTAATTCTATAATGTCTACACCATAAAATTTTAAATGAGATAAAATTTCATCATCTATATAATCTGGTCTTGTGGATAATCTAATTTTATCAATATATCCATTTGTTTTATATTCTTTAGCTACTTCTAATAATTCTCTTTGCTTACTAAGTGGAATAGCGGTAAATGTTCCACCAAAAAATGATATTTCTACAGTAGCTGAATCTTTATTTATAGTCTTCTTATATTCTTCAACTGTATTTCTTACAAAACTTGCATCAACTTTATCTGATTCGCTAGCAGTAATTTTGTTTTGATTACAAAACACACAATCATGAGGGCATCCCTCATGAGGAACAAATATAGGAATTATATAATAATTTCTACTCATGATATTTCCCTAAGTGGATTAGCGCAAGTTTAGCAGCATTTTGCTCCGCACCTTTTTTGCTATATCCTTCTCCTTCTCCCATACTTTCATTGTTAACTTTAACTTCTGTATAAAACTTTCTTCTATGTGGAGGCCCTTCAAACTTAACTAACTCATATTCTATGCTAACTTCACCTTTTTCCTGAAGAACTTCTTGCAGTCTAGTTTTAAAATCAAGAACAATTTCGTTATTTAAAGTTCTTGTTATTATACTTTTAAAATTATTTAAAATAAATTTATCTGCAACTTCCATTCCTTGATCTAAATATATTGCAGCTATTAAAGCTTCAACACAATCCGCTTGAATTGAAGTTCTTTCTCTTCCACCAGTCATTTCTTCGCCTTTACTAAGTCTTATAAACGAACCAAGACCTAATACTTTTGATACTTCCAAAAGAGAGTTTTCACATACAATTAAAGCTCTTTTTCTTGTAAGCTCCCCTTCACTCTTATCAGTATGTTCACTATACAAAAATTTGGTTACACATAATTGAAGTACAGCATCACCTAAGAATTCTAATCTTTCATTATATTCTACACCAACATATTGTTTTGCAAAGGAACTATGAGTTAACGCAGCTTCTAAAATATCTTTGTTATTAAACTCAAACCCAAGTCTTTCTTCTACCTTTTTTATTTCTACTTTATTCAAAACCTCAACTCCTCAAGGTTTATTCTTCAGCTTACTTTTCAATAAACTCAAGAATAAATCTAACTAAAATAAAATCCCGCCCTAAGCGGGATATTTTTATTCGCCTTTGTGTCCTTTAATGTAATTAACAACATCTCCAACAGTTACAAAGTTTTCTGCATCTTCATCTGCAATTTCCATATCTAATTCATCTTCTAAAGCCATGATAAGTTCAACGATGTCTAATGAATCTGCTCCTAAATCATCTATGAATGAAGTCTGCATTGTTATATCATCTTCACTTACGCTTAACTTTTCAGCTATAATTGCTTTAACTTGTTCAAACATTTCAATTCACCTCCTATAGTCAGCTTACTTAGATAATAGTATATATAAATAAACTAGTCAATATTAGTTGGCATATTAAATAAAAAAAATTTAATAAATTATCCTTGAAATTCTTCTATTTCTTTTTTTATCTTCTCTATCGTGTCATTTTGTTTAATGATGTATGTTTGTCTTATAGCACTTTTAAAAGCCTTTGCATCAGAGCTACCATGAGCCTTAACACAAATTCCATCTACGCCTAAAAATGGTGCTCCACCATATTCTTTATAATTAAACTTCTTCTTTATGTTTCCAAAAGATGGTTTAAGAAGCAAACCTCCCAAAAGACCACGCTTAGTTGATTTTATTTCATTGCCTATAACACTGAATAAAGTTGAAGCTACCCCTTCATACATCTTAAGTACTGTATTGCCTACAAATCCATCACAAACAAGCACTGGCACATCACCTAAAGTTACATCTCTCGGTTCTACATTCCCTGAAAAATTGGGTTCTGATTCCTTTAAAAGCTTATATGCTGCCTTTGTTAATTCATCACCTTTTTCTTCTTCTGCTCCAATATTAATTAGTCCAACCTTTGGATTTGGTTGCTTTAATATAGTTTCACAATAAACTTTTCCCATCTTCCCAAATTGAACTAAATACTCAGGTTTACAGTCTACATTGGCACCAGAATCAATTACCATAAAAGGTCCATTCTTACCTGGCATTATAGGACCTAGCGCTGGTCTATCTATGCCTTTTATTCTCCCTACAATAAGGGTGCAGCCTGCTAAAAAAGCACCTGTACTTCCAGCGGATATGATAGCATCACACTCTTTGTTTTTTACCAAATTAAGTGCAACAGCTAATGAAGAATCTTTTTTTCTTCTTAACGCCATAACAGGATGCTCATTAGTTCCTATAACTTCAGTTGTATTTATTACCTTAATCCTATCCTTGTCATAATCATATTTCGACAATTCTTCTGTGATTTTATCTTCAGCTCCAGTTATATATAGAATTATATCTTTAAATTCCTTTAAAGCTTCCACTGCACCAGATATAACCGCTTGTGGTGCGTTATCTCCACCCATTCCATCAAGTACTATCTTCATAAATTACAGCTCCTTTTTTTGAATATAAAAGAAAAGAAAGTCTTAAGACTTTCTTTATTCTGCTGAAGCAACTACTTCCTTACCGTTGTAGTATCCACAGTTCTTACATACTCTATGTGCAAGCTTTAATTCATGGCATTGTGGACATTCAACAATACCTGGTAAGCTAGCTTTAAAAGTTTGTGCTCTTCTTGAATCTCTACTAGCTCTATATTTCTTTCTAGCTGGATTTCCCATCGTTACACCTCCTTATTTCCAAACAAATCTTTAAGTGCTGCAAATCTGATGTCAACATCTTCATTGTCACAGTTACAAACAGATTTATTTAGATTTATTCCACAGTGTTGACAAAGTCCCTTACAATTTTCATTACAAAGTTTCTTTATCGGTAATGTTGATAATATATAATCAATTACCATTTCAGTGATATCTAATCTATCACCTTCAAGAAGAATCAAATCTTTCTCTTCATCTTCTTTACTTATATTATTTGTAAACTTTTCATGCATCTCTAAATTAATAGGATACTTGAAAGTTTCAAGGCATCTTGAACATGTTAACTTTAACTCTGAAGTAAGGTTAACATCTAATAAAATTATTTCATCTAAAAGTGATAATTTACCTTGTACTGTTATTGGACATAAGAACTCAATATGTTCTCCATCAAACTCAGTTTTTCCTGGTACATCAATTGAAAAATCTAAAGATTTATTCATTTCCATTTTAGATCTAATTTCTGCAAAATCTAATATCATAAATATCTAATTCAAGGCTAGGCTTGATTAGTTCACACTCCTTGAATAACATTATTTAGTTGCAACACAATTAATTATATAAAGTCGCATTTTAAAAGTCAAGGAAATTTTATTTGTTATTTATTATTTCCATAGTTTCTTTTGCAATCATCAACTCTTCGTTTGTTGGTATTGCAAATATCTTAACCTTAGAAGAATCCTTGCTAACTTCTGCAAGTTCTCCTCTTACCTTATCTTTTTCAAGATCAATTTCTATTCCTAAACACTCAAGACCTTCGCAGATACCTTCTCTAGTTTCATAGGCATTTTCTCCAATTCCTGCAGTAAATACTAGACAATCAGCACCACCCATAGCTACAAAATATGCACCTATATATTTTCTGATTGAATAATAATATACATTTAATGCAAGCTGAGCTCTATGATCTCCTTCAGAAGCAGCTGCTCTAACATCTCTAAAATCACTGCTAGTTCCACTTAATCCAAGAATTCCTGATTTTTTATTAAGTAAATCATTTACTTCCTTAGTTGAATAACCAAGCTCGTCAACTAAATAAGTTACAATTGCTGGATCAATATCTCCTGATCTTGTTCCCATAACAATACCTTGTAATGGAGTAAAGCCCATTGAAGTATCTATAGACTTTCCGTTCTTAATTGCTGTAACACTTCCACCATTTCCTAAGTGACAAGTGATTATATTTAAATCCTTTATATCTTTATGCATACACTCTGCTGCAATTTGTGAAACATATTTATGTGATGTACCGTGGAATCCATATCTTCTTATATGATGCTTTTCATATAATTCATATGGAAGTCCATATAAATATGCTTCTTCAGGCATAGTTTGATGGAAAGCTGTATCGAATACTGCAACCATAGGTGTATCCTTCATCATTTTCTTACATGCTTCAATACCAATAATGTTTGGTGGATTGTGAAGAGGTGCTAGCTTTATGCACTCATCTAAATACTTCATAACTTCATCATCCACTACTACAGATGATGAATATTTTTCTCCTCCATGAACAACTCTATGTCCTACAGCATTAATTTCGTCCATAGACTTAATAACACCATGAACATTATCAACCAATGCATCTAAAACTAATTTTATAGCATCATTGTGATCCTTCATTGGAGTTTCTATTATATATTTATCTCTACCTTCTACCTTTTGAGTTAAAATAGAGCCTTGTATTCCTATTCTTTCTACTAAACCTACTGCTAACGGTTTTTCAGTAAGCATGTTAATTAATTGATATTTTAAAGATGAACTACCACAATTTACAACTAATATATTCATATACTCTACCCCCTATGCATTTTCTTTTTTGATTATAGCTTGAACTGAAGTTAAAGCTACTACATTAACTATATCTTCTTCACTGCATCCTCTTGATAAGTCATTGATTGGTTTCGCAAAACCTTGACATATAGGTCCAATTGCTTCTGCCTTTGCAAATCTTTGAACTAATTTATAGCCTATATTTCCTGATTGAAGATCTGGGAATATAAGTACATTAGCCTTACCTGCAACATTGCTATCAGGTGCTTTTAAATCTGCAACCTTCTTAACAATAGCTGCATCTAATTGTAATTCTCCATCTATAGCTAAATCAGGTCTCATTTGTTTTGCTAATTCAGTACCTGTTCTAACTTTAGTAACAAGTTCACTTTCTGCACTTCCCATTGTTGAGAATGAAAGCATAGCAACTTTAGGATCTATCTTGCACAATAGTTTAGCAGTATCTGCTGTAGCAATAGCTATAGACGCTAATTGCTCTGCTGTAGGATTTGGATTAACAGCACAATCTGAGAATAAAAGCATTCCTTCTTCTCCGTAAGTAGAACCTGGAACCATCATTATAAAGAAACTAGATACTACTGAAACTCCTGGCGCAGTCTTTATTATTTGAAGACCTGGTCTTAATAAATCTCCTGTTGTATGTATTGCACCTGAAACCATACCCTCTGCATCGTCTAATTTAACCATCATCGTTCCAAAATAAAGTGGATCTTTTACAATTATTTCAGCCTTTTCTTTAGTCATACCCTTATTCTTTCTAAGTTCATAGAAAGCTGTTGTATATTTTTGAAGGTTTTCTGAAGTTTCAGGATCAATGATTTCAATTCCTGTTAAATCTGCATCAAGTTCTCTGGCTTTTGCAGCTATTCTTTCCTTATTTCCTATTAAAATAACAGTTGCAAGACCTTGCTCATATATTTTTTGAGCTGCAACAATAGTTCTCTCCTCTTCACCTTCTGGCAATACTATTCTTTGCTTATTGGCCTTTGCCATTTCATATATCTTTTCCATTAATCTCATATTTCAAATTCTCCTTCCAGTACATATCAAATATGCATTTACTATTATACTATACTCCTTTAAAGTGATTAATTTCAAGGCTTATACCCAAAAAAACTATTGTTCTTATTTTCACTTTTTTTATAATAATCTGAATTTTTATTCATCAGTACAAATTTCGTATATATTAATTACAAAAAGTACTATAATTATATATTTTTTTCTTTAATTCAGTTGTAAAATAATATATTGATTATAATTACATGAAATTTTTATAAAAAAAATGTTATAATCATAATATTCAAATTAATTATAGGCTTTAAATTTATATAAGCTAATTTTATTCTAAAGGAGAACACATGAATATAACAGGAATAATTACAGAATATAATCCATTTCATAATGGACATAAATTTCATATAGATGAAAGCAAAAAACTCACAAACTGTGATGGCATTATTTGTGTAATGAGTGGTAACTTTACGCAACGTGGATTGCCAGCCATATTAGATAAGTGGAATCGCACAAAAATGGCTTTGGAAAACGGAGTTGATTTAGTTATAGAACTACCTACTATTTTTGCTACCTCATCTGCAGAATTTTTTAGTTTCGGGGCTGTAAGTATACTTAACTCTACTAATGTAGTAAATAGTCTTTGTTTTGGAAGCGAAATTGGAGATTCAGAGATTTTAAAATCTATTGCAACAATTTTATTAAATAACATAGAAAATTTTAATCTTCAAGTAAAAAATGAAATGAAGAAAGGAATATCCTTTCCTAAGGCAAGAGAAATAGTAATAGGTAATATTATGAATGATGAAACCTTAAGCAATTTAATTAATTCTCCCAATAACATTTTAGGAATCGAATATTGTAAAAGCATATTAAAATTGAAAAGCAGCATAACACCTGTATCAATAAAACGGGTTGGTTCAAACTATAATGACACAGTTGCATTTACCAAGCTTGCTAGTGCTACTGCTGTACGTGAATTAATTCAAAATAACAATTTAGATGAGTGCAAAAGGTTAATGCCAGAAAGTTCTTTTGCTATATTGGAAAAATTAACAGATAATAAATATACTTTTCCTATTGAAGACCATATGTTTAATTTTATTAAATATAAACTAATTACAACTCCAGATTTATTATCAGCTATACCAGATGTTTCTGAAGGATTAGATAATAAAATACTTAAAGAATTAATAAATTGTAATAGTTATGAAGATTTATTGTTTAGAACAAAGAGCAAAAGATACACTCTTACAAGAATATCACGGATTCTATGTCATATTTTTTTAGGCTTTGAAAACTATCCTATTCATCAACTCAGAAAAACGGCGCCCAAATATCTAAGGGTACTAGGACTAAATAGAAGAGGAAGAGAAATCCTGAAAGAGATAAAGCTTAGAGGAGATATAGAAATTATAACTAAACTGCCACGTGAAATAAATGACCCCATGCTTAAATTAGATATAGCTTCAACTAATTGTTACTCACTACTAAATAAACACATAAACTATAATGCAGATTATTTAACTAGCCCAATAATTAAATAATACTAATAATTTTATAATTAATCTAATATAAATACTATGTATGGGATTGGAGGTATCACATGTATAGTATTATTTTTTTATCACTATGTATAATTATTTTAATTATCTTCTTATTAAAACAACTCAATTTATCAAGAAATTTGTTGGCTACTATTTTACTATCATTAGTCTTTCTATACTTTGTAGTGAAACCTGAAGTATGTATTCAATATTCTTTAGCTGGAGCAAAACTTTTCATTACAGCAATATTCCCAACAATTTTTCCTTTTATGGTTATTTGCAATATTCTAATTGCCTATGATGGTATAAACATATATTCAAAAATAGTTGGTCCAATTCTTTGCAAACCTCTGGGTCTTTCTCAAAGCTCTAGCTTTGCTTTGGTTGCTAGTATATTTTGTGGATACCCCATTGGTGCAAAATATAGTTCTGAGCTTTATGAAAAGGGGTATATTAACAAAGATGAGTTTCAAAGACTTATAAATATCGCAACAAATTCTGGACCTATATTCACTATAGGTGCTGTTGGACTTAGTATGTTAGGAAATAAACTTTGGGGATTCATAATATTAGGATGCAATTTTTTATCCGCTTTTATCATAGGACTTCTTACAAAAAAGAAAAATTCCTGTAGTGTTAACTCACCTAAAAATATCGAAGAATCCAAGAATATTGGATTAATATTAAAAGAATCCATAATGGATGGAATTAATGGAGTGCTAATGGTTGGAGGTTATGTAATAATATTTTCAATATTAATTAATATCATAAAAAATAACGTTATTACAAATTATATTTTATTAAAATTACAAAATCCAATTCCTGCAATTCATAATATTTATGGTGTTACTATAGGAATGCTAGACCTTACAAACGGTTGTAACCTTATATCATTATTCAGCATGAATATTAAATATAAGTTATGTATACTAAGCTTTTTATGTGCTTTTGGAAGTATATCAGTAATAGCTCAAGTCAACGCATTTTTATATAAGTACAATTTAAACATAAAAAAATATGTTATTTTAAAACTATTACAGGGAGCCATAGCTTCCGTACTTAGTCTAATAACATATTCTTTCATTCCAACTACAGTAACTACTTTCGCTAATTCTTCGCCAACACTACCGCTGTATTTAGGGCTAGAACTTTTGATATCATTACTATTAGTATTATGTGTTTTAGTATATAAACTATTTCATATCTCTTAATTCTTTTATATTTTTTCTTATTGATCCAGAGGTTTTGCTCATATCATCAGAAAATTGTGTAGCAAAACCTTCTACATCAATTTTAATCTTATTTAAAATTGCACCTGTAGTTTGATTTATTTCATTTTCCAGTTGAGATAACACTTCATCAGCATAATCTCTAGCCCCTAATCTCATTTCCTTAGCTTCTCTTTGAGCTTGAGTTATTATATCCTGTGCTTTTAGTTGTGCTTCCTTAACAATATCGTGATTTTCCACCTGCTTCTTCATCAAAGACAAAGTTTCTGCTTTTATAGTCTCATGCTCTTTTTTGGCTTCTGATAATATTCTATCCTTTTCACCCATAACCCATTGAGCTTTCTTAAATTCATCTGGTAGATAATTTATTATTTGCTCAATTACTTCTAAAATCTCTTTTTTATCTAAAATAACTTTACCTGTTATGGGAACCTTTGAAGAATTTTCTATTAAATCTTGAAGATACTCTAACAATTCTACAATGTCCATTCTATCAGATTTATTCATGCTATCTCCTCCCCCTGTAAAAATATAACTTAATTTAATCTTTCATTTTTTTCACTAATGCTGGAATTACTATATCAGGAACTAATCCTTTTATGCAGCCCCCAAATTTAACAACCTGTTTAACGGCTGATGAACTTAAATATGAATATTGTGCATTAGTCATCATAAATAAAGTTTCTATCTCATTATCTAACTTTTTATTCATAAGAGCCATTTGGAACTCATACTCAAAGTCAGACATAGCTCTAAGTCCTTTTAAGATAACTGTCGCATCTTTTTGTTCCATGAAATCCACTAAAAGACCATCAAAACATTCAACTTCTACATTAGGTAAATGCTTTGTAACCTTTCTTATTAGTTCAACTCGTTCTTCATAATCGAAAAGACCTTTTTTTGCATCGTTAATAAGAACTGCAACTATTAACTTATCAAAAATCTTAGTTCCTCTCTCTATAACATCTAAATGACCATTAGTAATTGGGTCAAAACTTCCTGGGTAAACAGCTATTTTCATTTTAGTCCTCCTCTATCTTGTAAAAACAAACAGTTGTTTGACCATACTTTTTGCTCCTAGTTAGTTTAATCCTGTCTGTACCTTCATAAATTTCTTCTCTGGTATCTATTTTGGTAACTATGATACCATCTTTAACTAACAATTCTTTTTCGTCTATAATTTCAATAGCTTTAGGGATTAAATTCTTCATATAAGGTGGATCTACAAAAATTATATCAAATTTCTTACCTTTTTTCCATACATACTCTAAGGCTGCATATGCATCCATATTTAATGGAAAACAAAAGTCACCAAATTTAAGATTTTCTACATTTTGCTTTAGAATAGGAAATGTAACTGGACTTTTATCCACTAAGTAGCATTCTTTTGCGCCTCTGCTAGCAGCTTCTAAGGCTAAACTTCCAGTGCCAGAAAAAACGTCAATAACTGTAGCTCCTGGGACATAAGTTTGTATTATGTTAAACATAGCTTCCTTCACTCTATCTAATGTAGGTCTTGTTTCATATGTTGCTGGAGATAATATTTTCTTTCCCCTAGCTTTTCCTGAAATAATTCTCATTTATTCGTCCTCCTAAGTAAAACTCAAATCGAGTATATGATATTTTAATTAAAGCAAATAAACTTGCTGCTTTTTACTAAACTTTTCTCTATAGAAACACATAATTCTTTAATCTTTCCATCTTCACTATTGATTAATAGTTTAGCTTCATTATAGGCACATTTTAGCATATTAATATCCTCAACAAAATCTGCTAATAATAGTCCGCTATCACCGCTTTGTCTAAAACCAAACATCTCACCAGTTCCTCTTAGCTTAAAATCTTGTTCAGAAATATAAAATCCATCTGTGCTTTCAGTCATAATATTCATACGTTTTTCTGTTACTTTTGATTTTATATTAGCAATTAGAATACAGTAGGATTGATATTGTCCTCTTCCAACTCTTCCTCTTAATTGGTGAAGTTGAGCCAAACCAAATCTTTCTGCATTCTCAATAACCATGCATGACGCATTAGGAACATTGACACCAACCTCTATAACTGTAGTTGAAATAAGAACCTGTGTTTCATTATTTTTAAATCTATCAATAATATCATTTTTTTCTTTTGCCTTCAATTTTCCATGCATCATCTCAACTTTATAGCCTTTAAATATGCTAGTTGATAACTCTTCATATAAACTTTCAACTGAGTTAAGTTTATTTTCCTCTAAATCTTCAATTAACGGACAAACAATATAAGCCTGCCTGCCTTTTTCTATCTCTTCTAGTACAAAATCATAAGCTGCATTTCTGTTGGATTCTCTAAACAATTCAGTTTTAATAGCCTTTCTTCCTGGTGGCAATTGATCAATAATTGATACATCTAAATCAGAATAAAGATATAAAGCAAGAGTTCTTGGTATTGGAGTTGCCGTCATTACTAGCACATCCGCTTTATCTGTACTATTAGTAAGTTTACTTCTTTGCTCAACTCCAAACCTATGTTGCTCATCTGTAATTGCTAAGCCTAACCTACTAAACTCTACATCTTTTTGTATAAGAGCATGAGTTCCTACAGCAATTAAAGGATTTCCTGTTGCTATTTTTTCTTTAATTCTAACTTTTTCCTTAGCCGAAGTACTTCCTGTTAGTAATTCTACATCAATATCAAAATCCTTTAATACATTTTTTATCTCTACATAATGCTGCTTTGCCAAAATTTCTGTAGGAGCCATCATTGCAACTTGATAACCATTTTTGTAGGCATTAAACATTGCAATTATAGCTACAATAGTTTTTCCACTACCAACATCTCCTTGAACCAATCTATTCATAGGAGTTTTTTTCTTGGCATCCAATAGAATTTCTCTCACAACTTTATTTTGTGCTTCAGTAAGCTCAAAGGGTAATTTTTCCTTTAATATAGAAAGTTCGCTAGAAATACTGTATTGAATCCCATTTCCATTTGTCTTTAACCTTTTCTTTAACAATAGCAGTTTCATAGAATAATTAAATAATTCCTGAAACTTCAACCGAGTAATAGCTGCTTGTAGTAAATCATTGCTACTAGGAAAATGTATTTCTCTCACTGCTTGCTCTAGACTGCACAAATTATATTTTTTAATAATATTATCTGGCATGTTATCAATAATTTTAACATTTTCTATTGCATAACTTAAAATCTTATACAAAGACTTATTAGTAAGATCACCCTTAAGCGGATAAATCGGTATTATCTCCTTTTCCACTGATTCATTACAAGTTACTTGAGGACTTATTACCTCAAATTTACTCCCCTTTAATTTAAACTTTCCCATAAGGTTATAAACATTACCCAAAACAAAGTTTTTAATAATATAGGGGGTATTAAACCAAATGGCAGTAATATTATGATTTGCATATGTAAAATCAACTTCAGTCATAATCTTGCCCGTTCTAGTTCTGAAAGACTTATTTATTCTAACTACTTTACAGCTTAAAATTATTTTTTCTTCTTCATTAATTTCTGATACATCTATATTTCCACTAATATATTGATAATCCCTAGGAAAATATAGCAACATATCTAGAACATTATATATGCCACACTTATTCAACTTTTCTTCAAACTTTGGGCCAACACCTTTTATAAATTTAATATCATCATATAGATTCATTGATTTTGCTCCATTTTTGTTTAATAGAATAAAAAAGCGACTAGGTCGCTTTTCTTACTCAACTGATAATATGAAATAATACAACGGTTGCTTACCTGAATAACATTGAACATCTAAATCTTCATATTTATCTTCAAGTTCAGATACAAAGTCATTTACTTCATCTTCATTACAATCTTCTCCATAGAAGATTGTAATAAGTTCACTATCTTCAGTCACCATATTTTCTACAAGCTTTCTTGTAACTTCAAACTTATCGTTTCCAACTTCTTTTATCTTGCTTTCTTCCAACCCCAGTATGTTTCCTTCTTTGATTTCAATTCCATCCATTTCAGTATCTCTAACTGCATAAGTAACTGAGGCACTCTTCACAGATTCTATTGCATTATTTAATATTTCAATATTTTCTTCAACTTCTGCTTTAGGATCAAACATTGTAACACATGTAATACCTTGTGGAATTGTTTTAGTAGGAATCACATGCACATTCCTTTCAGATACATCAGCTGCCAAATTAGCTGCCATAATAATATTTTTATTATTTGGAAGTACAAATACATGTTCAGCATTTAATTTATCAATACAGTTAACTATATCTTCTGTACTTGGATTCATAGTTTGGCCGCCTTCTATAACATAGTCCACACCTAAATCAGAGAATATATCTCTTATACCTTCACCCATAGCTACTGATATAAAAGCATACTTTTTCTTTTCAGTCTCTACTGTATCAACTGAAATAGAAGCTTCTTGTTGTCCCTGTTCTTGTTCAGTTAACATATTTCTATGTTCTTCTCTCATATTATCAATCTTAAGCTTTGATAATTCTCCTAGCTTTATCGCCTTAGATAGAACTGCTCCTGGATCATTTGTATGAATATGAACCTTTATTACATCTTCATATCCAACTACCACCATAGAATCCCCTAAATGTTCTATGCTGTTTTTAAAATTATTTGCCTTGTTTGCATCTCCCAAAATAATAAATTCAGTACAATATCCAAATTTAATTTCATGACTAGCTAAATTATTGGCTGCAGAGCTGTTTACTGCAGAAGCACCTTCTCCTTTAGGCGCAAAGTTTTGAATTGATGCTTCAATTCCATCTCTTAAAACTTCATACATTCCTTGAAGAATAATAAGAAGCCCTGTTCCACCTGAATCCACTACTTTTGCTTGTTTCAAAGCAGGTAACATGTCTGGTGTTTTGTCCAACATGATTTTACTTTCTCTAGCTACAACTTGCATTAATTCTGTTATATCTATTCTTGAATTACTTTCAACAGCCTTTTCTGCTGCTTCAGCTGCTGCTCTTATAATCGTTAAAATAGTTCCTTCTGTAGGTCTCATTACTGCCTTGTATGCGGAATTACAACCCTCTCTTAAAGCTAAAGCTAACTCTTTAGCATCTACTTCAACTTTTCCTTCAAATCCTTTGGAAATTCCTCTAAAAATTTGAGAAAGAATGACTCCTGAGTTACCTCTCGCTCCCATTAAAGCACCTTTAGCTAATTTTTTAGATACTTCTCCAATTGATTCACTATTCATTTTTTCTATTTCTTTTACAGCAGCTTTAAAAGTCATTGACATATTTGTGCCTGTGTCTCCATCTGGTACTGGAAAGACATTTAATGCATTAACAAAATCACTTTGCTCCTCAAGTTTATTGCTTCCATGGATAACCATATTGTAGAAATTTATGCCATTAATTTTAGTACACTTCATTTTTTTACCTCCTAAACCCTTACAGCTTGCACGTTAACAGTAATAGAAGATACCTTTAACCCTGTATAGTTCTCAACATTATATCTTACTTTTTGAATAATATTACTTGCAATTACAGAAACCTTTGTTCCATATTCAATCATAACAAATAAATCTATTATTAACTTATTTTCTTTAATTGATATCTTAACACCTTTGCTTAAGTTTTCAACTTTAATTAGTTCCCATAGACCCTCTGTTGCATTTTTTGAAACCATTCCTACTACACCATAGCACTCCATTGTTGAAAGTCCAACAATCTTGCCTAATACTTCTTCTGAGTAAGTAATTTGACCATGTTCATTTTCAAATCCAACCATTTCGGATTCCTCCTTGATTTATCTATATAGTATATTCTATATTATTAATCCTTTTTATTCAAGCTATATAGCAGAAGATGTTCTCTTTTAAAGAACAAATTACTATGCTAAACATCTATAGCCAGATATTATTTTAACTCACAGTAACGAAAATGTAAATAATTATAATCTAATTTTGTCAATACTTGTATCACAATCTTAGCAAATTAATACTTTGATGCTATTTATTAATATATTACTATTTAATCTTCATATTTTACTTGCAAATCCATTAGACTTTGTGATAAAATGTTATTTGTCCTATTGAAGAGTATAGCACTCAGACAAGGAGGTGTTTTTAATGTCAAGAAAGTGTGAAGTATGCGGTAAAGGCGTTGTTTCAGGTGTTCAATTCAGCCACTCTCATCGTCAATCAAAGAGAAAGTGGGCACCAAACATAAAGAGAATTAAGGCAGTAGTTAACGGTACACCAAAAACTGTTCATGTTTGTACAAGATGCTTACGTTCAGGTAAGGTACAAAGAGCTGTATAATTAAAAATGCAGGATTTACACCTGCATTTTTTTATTTTTACATACTTTCCACCAATACATCTATTCCTATTTTCCTCATCTTACAAGAGTATGTAGTGTTTATTTACTCTTCCTTATAAATAGTCTTAATATATTGGATAAAAATTTAGGCAATTTTATAGCCACTATTCTCAAAGTTATTCCCCCTTCTTACTATATATTATACTAATAATATATTCTTAAAGGTCACTATAAAATTACTATAAAATCATTATTTAAATGCTATTTTAACTACATAAATAAAAAATAAAGTCATTATTATAGCAACCTTCACATTATTTTATGCGAGCTTTACTATAATAATGACCTTTAAATTAATCTTTTGAATAAAAAACCAGCATTGTACCTGAATCAAAGGTAAGTTCTACAGGCTCATCTAAAAACTCATTAGAGATTGTCCTACCATCACCCATCTTTAAATCATAATTAAACAACTCATACTTAGCTCTCTTAATACAAAGATTTCTTACATCATCACTAAAAGCTAATAATGAAAAATATGTACCGCATTCACCAAATATCGTAGTACTCTTATTAATTGCAAAAATTTCATTATTATTATCTATTATTTTGCAATCAATCTTATTCTCTAAAGCCAACTTTAATAATCCTATATTTCCAAAACAATGGTCTAGTCTTGTACCAGTAAATCCAAGTAATGCTATCTCAGATGCTCCTAACTCAATAGCCTTATTTAGAGCTAAACAGCTATCAGTATAATCTTTTTCTGGCATAAATCTAATTGTGTCTATTTTTTTAAACGTATTTAGAACATCTAAATCTATAGAATCAAAATCTCCCATCATTAAATTAGGATTTATATTATATTTGTAAAAAACCTCAGCACCTCTATCTGCAGCGATTAATAGCTCAGCATCATTAATCTGATTTTTAAACTGTTCTTCCTTTGGCTCAGTTCCTCCTGCAACAATTACACATTTCATAAATCATAATGCCTTTCTTAAGTTATCTATATTTTCCTCTATTTTATCATCTTTGAATACAGCAGATCCTGCTACAAGAACATTGGCACCGCATTCTACTAAACTCTTAATATTAGTTGGATCAACTCCTCCATCTACTTCGATTAGTAAATCCTTGCCTATATTTTTAGCCATTAAAGATACTTCTTTAATTTTATCTTTGCTATACTCTATGAATTTTTGTCCTCCAAATCCAGGATTTACAGACATTATAAGTACCATGTCTAACTGAGGAATCAAATCCTTTATAACGCAAGTAGGTGTGCCAGGATTTAAAGCTATTCCAACTTTACAACCTTTGCTCTTAATGTAGTTTATGGTTCTATCTATATGTTTATCTGCTTCATAATGTATTGTAATCATATCTGCACCACATGCTATAAACTCATCAATATATTTTGAAGGTTGTTCAATCATTAAATGTACATCAAAAACCTTCTTAGTTATTTCTCTTATTGACTTTATTACAGGAAACCCTAAAGAAATATTTGGCACAAAATTTCCATCCATTACATCAATGTGAATAAATTCTGCTCCAGACTTATCCAATCTTGAAACCTGTTCTCCTAATCTTTTAAAATCAGCTGCTAAAATTGACGGTGATAATATTACCATTTTGCATTCCTCCCATTCAGTAATTCTTCAAATGTTCTTATATAAAAATCATATCTACTTTTATTTATTTTTCCCTCTTCAACTGCTTTTTTCACAGCACAATTTGGTTCCTTATAATGATTACATCCTCTAAATTTGCATTTATCATAATACTCTTCAAACTCTGGAAAAGCAAATTTAAGTTGATCTTTATCAATAAAGTCCATGGTTAAAGTAGAGAAGCCTGGTGTATCTACTAAAAAACCTTCATTGATTTCAATAAGTTCACTATGCCTAGTTGTATGCTTACCTCTCCCAATCTTTTCACTAATTTCACCAGTTTCCATGTGTATACTTTCTGATAATGCATTTATTAATGTTGATTTTCCTGCTCCTGAAGGACCACATAACACAGTAACATTTCCTGCTAACCCTTCCTTAAGACTTTCTAGCATAATATGTTTTTTTGCATTAATAAAGCATACATCATAACCAATAGAATTTATTTTTTCCTTTATTTCTGTCTTTTCTTCTTCAGAACATAAATCAACTTTGTTTAAACACACCTTTGCATGAATATGATTGTATTCACATAAAACTAGAAACCTATTAAGTAAATCAAAATTAATATCAGGATTTTTTATAGCAAAAACCACATAAGCCTGAGTTACATTAGCAACAGTAGGTCGAATTAATTCTGAACTTCTTTCATGAATCTTCACGATATATCCTTTATTAGATTTATCTATTTCTATAGTAACTTTGTCACCTACCATTGGTTTTAAAGAATCATATCTAAATTTACCTCTTGCCTTGCATTCAATTATGCCTTGCTCTGTCTTTACATAATAGAATCCACCTATACCTTTTAATATAATACCTTCCATAGAACCTCCAATTTATTTAATCTCTACATTTATATTAACCAAACCTAGTATGAAAATTCAAGTTTTTTCGTAAAAATAATGTTCTTATTTTTCTACTTATTAATATTTTCGAAAAATAAGAACATATTATCTTTAAAAATTAAATTTATTCATTGACCAATCCCTAATCTAATATATCATGGCTTTGGAGGTGTTGTTGCTGGCTTTGGATCAGGTGTTGGAGGTGTTGTTGCTGGCTTTGGATCAGGTGTTGGTTCTACGTACTTATAATAATGTATCTCAACAGTTTCACCTTGTTTTACTTGACTACCAGCTGGTTGACTTTGAGAGTATACAATACCATCTTTACTCTTATCAGAAGTTGTATCACCTTGAAGCAAATTAACTTGGAATTTAGCATCATTCAATGCTTTAACTGCATCATCTTTCTTCATACCAGATACATTTGGTACCTTTGATACAAGAATTTCTTCACCTTTGCTAACAACTATGTTAATTTTTTCACCTTTTTTTACATCTTCGCCTTCATTCTTTGATTGTCTTATAACCTTATCCTTGTCATCAGCACTAGAAAATTCTCTTGATATTTGACCTACATCAAGACCTGCATCCCTTAAAGCTTGAATTGCACTGCTTTCATATTTTCCAACTAATGAAGGTACCTTTACTGTTTCTACTCCTGAACTTACAAATACTCTAATACTGTCGCCCTTCTTTACATCAGTACCCTCTGCTGGATAAACCTTGGTTACAGAACCTTGTGGAACTGTTTCACTAGATTCATTACCAGCCTCCATATACACTAGACCAGCATCTTCTATAGCTTTTTTAACATCATCTTTATTTTTTCCAACAAGACCTGTTGGGACTTTAATCTGTTGAGTTGTTGCTTGCTGCTGATTCATAACATTTGCAAACACTAGAGCCCCCCCTGCTGCTAATCCAATAAGTGCAATGATAATAATTCCGTAAATTATAAAATTCTTCTTTTTTCTTTTTTTCTTTTTTGCTGGATCTTCATCTTCCTCTTCATCATAGTCATCATCATAATCTTCATCTTCATCATCTTCTTCCACTTTCTTTTTCGGAGTAGTAGCAGAAGTATTTAATGGTACATTTACTGGTTGCATTATTCTAGTAAAGTCATTTTCATTTTCTACAACATTTAAAACCACGTTAGGATCATTAAGAATTTTTTCAAGATCTACAATCATTTCTTTTGCTGATTGATATCTTTTTACAGGTTCCTTACCCATTGCCTTTAATATAAACTCATTTAAACCTAAAGGAATTGCTGGATTTATATTCTTAGGTGGTACCACCTCTTCTTGAAGATGCTTTACCGCAATGCTCACTGGACTATCACCATCAAATGGAACTCTACCTGTAACCATCTCATACATAACAACCCCTAGTGAATATAGGTCAGTTCTACAATCAACATAAGATCCCTTAGCTTGTTCTGGTGAAAAATAATGAGCTGATCCCATAACGCTAGTTGTAAAGGAAATTGTTGCTGCATCTACAGATTTCGCTATACCAAAATCAGTAACTTTAACTATACCTTCTGGTGTTACCATTATGTTTTGAGGCTTTATATCACGATGAATTACATTGTTTCTATGAGCACAATCTAACGCATTAGCTACTTTAATACCAATATTAATAGCTGCTTGATATGACATTTTGCCATTTTCATTTATAATTTGCTTTAAAGTTTTCCCGTTTATATACTCCATAACAATATAATTCACATCATCTTGGGTTCCTACATCTAAAATATTCACTATGTTGGCATTAATCAAGTTAGCAATAGCTGTTGCTTCACGTTTGAACTTTTCAACTATCTCTTGGTTGCTATTGAATGCTTCCTTCAATATTTTGATTGCAACAAACCTGTTAAGCTTATGACATTTTGCCTTATATACATAAGACATGCCACCTTCTCCTATTTTCTCAATTATCTCATATCTGTCTCCAAGGATTTTACCTATCATACTATATCTCTCCTCCGAAAATCAATACTGTTATGTTATCTCTACCGCCTCTTTGCTTAGCAGAAAAAATAAGATTTTCTGCTGCTTCTTGGTAAGATGAAGAAGTTTTAGTTGTTTCTAAAATTTCTTCAATGCTAAGTTCATTTGTAAGTCCATCACTGCATAAAACTAAACTCTCAAACTCCATCCTATTTATTGTAAATATATCAACATTAACTGTACTACTAGTTCCAATAGCCCTAGTTATTACATTTTTATGAGGATGATTTTTAGCTTCTTTTTCAGTAATTGAACCACAATCTACAAGTTCTTGTACTAAAGAGTGATCTTTTGTAATTTTCTTAATTGTATTGTCTTTGATTCCCAAACAACAACTATCTCCTACATTGGCTACTTGAATTAAGTTTCCTGAAACAAAGCAAGCTGTAATTGTAGTTCCCATGCCATTTAAAGCCTCTTGTTTGAGAGAATCAACGTATATATTATAATTTGCATCTTCTATAGCAGATTTTAATAGTTCTTCTGCCTTCATATGTGTGTAATTCTTTTTAATATAATCTATTACATCATCTACTACTGATCTACTTGCTATCTCTCCAGCGTTATGTCCGCCCATTCCATCTGCTACAATAAATATTTCAAATTTATCATCAATAAAATAATTTGCATAGTCTTCATTTAATTTTCTAACATTTCCAACATCAGTACAAATTCCGACCATATTGCACCCCTCTCACTACTGTTTTTCTATATAATTCCTTCTTAATTGTCCACAAGCAGCATTTATATCTGAGCCCATTTCACGTCTAACAGTAACCTCTACACCATAATTTTGCAATGTTTTTTCAAAATTATCAATACTTTTTTTCAATGATTTTTTAAATTCATTTTCTTTTATTTCATTTACTGGTATCAAGTTAACATGACAAAGCATGCCTTTTAGTAATTCTCCTAATTCTTTTGCATCCTCTAAGCTATCATTAACATCTTTTACAAGAGAGTACTCAAACGTAATTCGTCTATTTGTTTTTCTAATATAATCATGACACGCCTCTAAAATTTCTTTTATAGAGTATTGGTTCGCAATTGGCATTATTCCCCTTCTCTTTTCATCTGTGGTTGCATGTAATGAAATAGCTAAAGTTATCTGCATATTTTTTTCTGCCAATTCATATATCTTAGGCACAATACCACAGGTAGATAAGGTTATATGTCTTTGCCCAATGTTCAAGCCTTCATTGCTATTTACTATAGATAAAAACTTCATGACATTTTCATAATTGTCTAAAGGTTCTCCACTTCCCATTAGAACTATGTTAGATATCCTCTCCCCTATAATCTTTTGAGCCATCATAACTTCTGATAATATTTCTCCGGCAGTTAAATCTCTTATTCTTCCTCCAATGGTTGAAGCACAAAACTTACATCCCATTCTGCATCCAACCTGAGTAGAAACACAAATAGAATTGCCATAGTTATATCTCATGATAACACTCTCTATAATATTTCCATCTTCATATCTGAACAGAACTTTTGACGTATTATCTTTTTCAGATTTGTATACCTCTAATACTTCTGGCATCTGTATTATAAAATTATTCTTAAGTTTATCTTTCAAAACACTTGGGATGTTTCTCATTTCATCAAAGTTCCAAACTTCTTTATAAATCCAATCCCAAATTTGTTTTGATCTAAAGGCCCCTTCATTATTTTGTTGCATCCATGCCTTTAATTCATCTAATGTATAATCTAAAATATTATTCATCCTTTCACCTACTTACTTTTTTTATCTTAGCTAAGAAAAATCCATCCATGGCCTCAGTAGGCAATATAGTAACAGTGCCATTTTCATTATAAACTATATTATCAGCTTTACCGAAATACATTTTTTCAATGATTGCATCCTTATGCTGAGATATAAACCAGTTTATATTATCTTCATTTTCATGCTTATTCAATGTACAAGTTGAATAAAACATTATTCCTTCATCCTTTAGGTATTCCCATGAATTCACCATAATTTCTCTTTGTATTTTCGTAAGACTGTGTAAATCCTCTTTCTTTTTTGTCCATTTAATTTCAGGTTTTTTCCTTATGATTCCCAGTCCAGAACAAGGTACATCGATCAATACCCTATCAGCAAATTTAATAAACTCTTTATTTTCTTGCGTTGCATCTTGAATTTTATACTCAACATTTGTAATTCCAAGTCTATCACAATTTTCTTTTATTAAATTTATCTTATGATCATATATATCACAAGCAATTACAGTACCTGTATTATTAAGCAGTTCACTAATATGAGTTGTTTTTCCTCCTGGTGCTGAACATAAATCTAGTACCTTCATTCCTTCTTCTATATCCATGTTAGGTGCAATTAACATAGCACTTTCATCTTGAACTGTAATATAACCGTCCTTAAATAGTGAATTATTTTCTACATTACTACCTTTATTAATTTGAATAGCCTCTGGACATATCACACCTTCAGCTATGTCATACCCATTTTCCTCTAAAGAAGTAAAGACTTCATCATAATCTCCTTTTAGCTCATTTACCCTTACAGTTACATTAGGAGTATTATTAAGGTTATGCATAATTTTTTTAGCTACATCCATTCCATACTGATTAATAAATAAATCCACCATCCAATTAGGGAAAGAATAATTTACAGCCATTGCCTTTCTAGGTTCTAAGCCCTTATAAAAATCTTTATCTTGATTTCTTAGAATATTACGTAATACTCCATTTACAAACTTAGATGAATTGAAGGATACTTCTTTAGCTAATTGAACTGCTTCATTAACAGCTGCATAGCTTGGAACTCTGTCTAAAAACATTATCTGATATACTGTAGCTCTTAATATATTAAGAATTCTTGGCTCTACAAGTTTTACATCTTTAATAAAATTCTTGATAATAAAATCTATCTTGTCTTTATATCTTACAGTTCCATAAACTATTTCAGTTATTAATCCTTTGTCTTTATCATTAACATTGTCTCTGTTAAGTCTTTTTGTCAGCTCAATATTTGAATAGGCTGCATTATAAAATACATTATCCAAAATTTCTACTATTATTTTTCTTGCATTCATGTTTTTTTCTCCATTTGCATCTTACTCTCCAAATTTTTATAGAGAGTTTATTTTAAAATTATTCCTTGTTCTATAGTATGACCATTTAAATATTGTTTAACTTCTAGAGGCTTTCCATTTGGAAATTGTATTTTTTCAACTAACAATAAGTTATCTCCTGTAGCCACATAAAGACCAGTATTATCGACATTTTCTATAGTTCCAGGATTCTTTGTACTTTTGCTACTTAATACCTTAGTCTTATATATTTTCATAACATCCTCTTCAAAGTGAGTATATGCTATTGGCCAAGGGTTTAGACCTCTTACTAAGTTATGAATATCTTTAGCACTCTTATTCCAATCAATTAGTGCCATTTCTTTATTTAATTGAGATGCATACTCACCAACAGCATTCCCCTGCTTTTGTGGGACAATTTCATTTCTATACACCTTTTCTATAGTTTCTACTAAAAGATCTGCTCCTGAATACCTAAGTTCTTCATATAATTCTCCAGAAGTTAATTCTTCACTTACTCCAACCGTATTTTTAAGAAGTATATCACCAGTGTCTATCCCCTCATCTAGCAACATGGTTGTATTACCTGATACATTTTCTCCATTTATAACTGCCCATTGAATTGGTGCTGATCCTCTATATTTAGGCAATAATGATCCATGTAAATTTATGCATCCAAACTTAGGTATATCTAAAACTTCTTTAGTCAATATTTGTCCAAAAGCTACTACTATAATAAAGTCCAAATCTAAACTTTTTAACTTTTCAATAGCTTCTCTATCATTTCTAAGTTTCACTGGCTGCATAATTTCTATTCCATGATTTAATGCAACTTCTTTTACTGCAGAAAAAGCTAACTTCTTCCCTCTTCCCTTTGGTCTGTCAGGTTGAGTAAAAACTAGTTTCACACCATATTTATCTATTATTTTCTCCAATGAAGGAACAGCAAAATCTGGTGTTCCCATAAATGCTATATTCATAAATCTCCTCCTATGTTCCTTTTTATTTTATATAATTCTTAAAAGGACAAAATATTTGCTTCACGTAAACTTATCGTTTAATGTGCTTTATCCACAAACAAAATACCATCTAAATGGTCATTTTCGTGGCATATAGCTCTTGCAAGAAGACCTTCTGCTTCTAATTCGAATTCTTCACCTTTTTCATTCATTGCTCTAACTTTAATCTTTTCCGGTCTTTCTACCACTGCATTTCTTTCTGGTACACTTAAACATCCTTCCACATCTTCTTGTTTACCAGAAGCTTCTATAATTTCTGGATTGATAAAAACCTTAAGTCCAGTTTCATCATTTATATCAATAACAAATATTCTCTTTAATACGCCCACTTGAGGAGCTGCTATACCAATACCTTCAGCTTCATACATAGTATCAGCCATATCTTTAATTAATATCTTTATTCTATCGGTAACTTCATCTACCTTTCTGCTATTCTTTCTAAGTAGTTCATCTCCGATTGTTCTTATTGTTCTTATTGCCATAGTAAATTCCTCCTACAATAAACTATTAGGATTTACATCCAAACTTACCCTTATTTCATTATATACATCCTTAATTATATCATAAACCCATATCCGTATATTATTTTTGATAAATTCATTAAGTTTACCTTTTATTAATATTTGCCATCGAAATTGATCCTTAATTTTTTGCACCGTACATGCACATGGTCCTAAAATTTGTATATCATCTGTGCCTAAAATATTTTTCTGAATGTAATTTCCTATTTCTAAAGAATATTTTTTCACTAAACCTTCCTTACTTCCACTAATATTTATCAGAAGTAAATCTCCGAATGGCGGATAATTCATTATATTTCTTAAAGAAATTTCTTCCTTAAAAAAATCATTGTAATTATATTGAGATGCAAATTTTATACTGCTGTGCTCTGGATTATAGGTCTGAAGTATAACTCTACCTTCCTTTTCACCTCTACCTGCTCTACCTGCCACTTGGGTAATAATCTGAAAACCTCTTTCAGAAGCTCTGAAATCTGGTAGATTCAATGTTATATCTGCAGCTACAATACCAACCAAAGTAACATTAGGAAAATCTAACCCCTTGGATATCATCTGTGTTCCTACAAGTATATCTGCTTCTCCATTCTTAAACTTGTTATAAATCTCCTCATGAGAATTCTTTTTTCTTGTAGTATCAACATCCATACGCAAAACTCTTGCATCTTGAAAAGTATTCCTAATATAATTCTCAATCTGCTCAGTACCTGCTCCAAAATATTTCACATACTTACTTCCACACTTTGGACAAGTTTTAGGCTGAGGTTTAGTTTTACCACAATAATGGCATATTAAATATCCATTTTTATGATAAGTCATAGAAATATCACAAGAATCACAGGTAAATACATACCCACAGCTCCTACAAGAAACAAATGTTGAAAATCCTCTACGATTTAAAAATATTATAGATTGCTCTTTTCTTTGTAAGTTTTCCTTTAAAGCATTGTATAATTCCCTACTAAATATATTTCTATTTCCAGACTTTAATTCTTCTCTCATATCAACTACAGAAATATTAGGCATTGGCGAACTATCAACTCTTTGTTCTAAAGTAACTAATCCAATTTCATTGTTAAGAGCTCTATAATAAGTTTCAACTGCTGGAGTTGCAGTGCCATAGACAACCTTACATCCACATTGTCTACTTTTAAACTCAGCAATATCTCTTATAGAATATTTAGGATTTTGCTCAGATTTATAAGTTCCTTCATGCTCTTCATCTACTATTATAAGGCCTAAATCTTTAAAGGGTAAGAATATGGCTGACCTTGCTCCAACTATTAGCTTCACCGAATTATTTTTAACTCTATTCCATTCATCAAACCTTTCTCCATCTGAAAGTTTTGAGTGAAATACAGCTACATCCTTCCCAAATCTACCTTTAAATCTCTCTATCATTTGAGGTGTTAAGGATATTTCAGGAACTAAAACTAAAGATGTTTTATTTTTATTTAACATATTCTCAACTAAGTTCATGTACACTTCAGTTTTACCGCTACCTGTAACCCCTTTAAGTAAAAATATCTTTTCTTCACTGTGAATAATGTCACTAACAACTTTTCTTTGTTGTAAGGTTAGATCTTTTCTTTCATAGGTCATATACTCTCTTTGATTTGCTCTATCCATGATAAGTTCATCTGCAATCAATAAATTTTCACTAAATAGTTTATTGATTTTATATGTAGATATGCCTAAAATCTTATTTAATTCAGTTTTCGTATACATACCATCATTAGCTTTTATTTGCTCCAAAACATCCTTATATTTTTCAAAATAGATACTATATTCAATCATACTAGAATTAATTTTAACTACACTTTTTTTCTTTAATGAATTACCTCTTATTATTCCTGTAGGTAAAAAAACTCTTATAGCATCTATGTACTTACATAGATATTCCTTGCGCATAAAATTGATAAGTTCAAGTTCAGAAGAACCAAAAAGAGGGTCATCATCACAGATCTCAGATATCTCCTTTGCAAACTTAGGATTAAAATCTATTTCATCACAAAATCCTACTACAAAACCTTGCACTTTTTTATTTCCTGCTCCAAAAGGGACTTTAACTCTATATCCTATAGCTATAACATCAAAAAATTTCTCCGGAATTATATAGGTAAACTCTCTATCTAAAGAGATGGATTCACTATTTATTATTATTTTTGCATACTTCTTCCCCATAGATATCTCCTATATCTCTATAAGATAAAAAAGCGCCATTAGCGCCTTTTTATCTCATCAAATAAATTTTTTGCAACTTTTCTCTTACTCATCTTATCCAAAGAAATTTGTTTTCCTGTTTTGTCTATTATAATAACCTTATTATAATTTGATTCGAATCCAGTGTCTTTTGCAGTTATATCATTGGCAACTATATAATCAAGATTTTTTCTTTCTATCTTACCTATAGCATTCTCAATTATATCATTGCTTTCTGCTGCAAAACCAACTAATATTTGATGTTGTTTCTTATCTCCTAAGGTTTTCAATATATCATTATCTCTTACAAATTTTAATTGTAAATCTGAAGAAGATTTTTTGATCTTTCTTGTAGAATATTCTTCAACTTTATAATCAGCCACTGCTGCAGCCTTAATTACAATATCTTGACTATCATATCTACTTAAAACCTCATTATACATTTCACCGTTAGTTTTAACACTGATCACCTCAACACCAACAGGTGGCTTAAGCGATGTTGGTCCTGAAATCAAAACCACATTTGCACCTCTGTCTCTTGCTTCCTCTGCTATAGCATATCCCATCTTACCTGAAGAATTATTTGAAATAAATCTTACTGGATCAATAGGCGATACTGTAGGTCCAGCTGTAACAAGTACATTTTGCCCAACCATATCTTTTATTGGATAAAGTTTTGACAATATTATTTCAGAAATTAAAGCTGTATCTGGCAACTTTCCTTTGCCTATGTCACCACAAGCAAGCCTTCCTTCAGCTGGTTCAATAAACTCATAGCCATAATCCTGAAGTTTCTTGATATTATCTTGGACAATTTTATTTTCATACATATGAGTATTCATAGCTGGAACAAATAAAACTGGAGCTGTAGAAGCCATAATAGTAGTTGATAACATATCATCTGCAATCCCATTAGCCACTTTACCTATAATATTAGCTGTAGCTGGAACAATAATCATTAAATCTGACCACTGTGCTAAAGAAATATGTTGAATTTCAAAAGCCTTAGGTTCAGCAAACATATCTACAGCTACTAAGTTTTGACTTAAAGATTGAAAGGTAAGAGGAGAAACAAATTCTGTAGCTGATTCAGTCATAATGACCTTAACTTCTACATTATTTTTTCTTAAAGTGCTTATTACATCTAAAGCTTTATAAACAGCAATTCCTCCTGATACCCCGATTACAACCTTTTTATTTTCCATTTTTATTTGTAACCATCCTTAATTCTTTCGTACTCAACAGCACCTTCATTTACTTCGTTTATAGCTAATGTTAATGGTTTATGAGAATCTACAGATGTATAAACTTCATCTCCGTCTATTAATTGTCTAGCTCTCTTGGATGTTACAATTACCAATGTATACCTGTTTTCTACCTTTTCTAGTAAATCTATTACTGATGGATTAATCATAGAGTTGTTCATGAATTAAGCCCTCCTTTGAATCTAAAATATGTTCTTTTATTCTATCAACTCTGCAAGTTTCTGCTAAAAGTATTCCTTCTATTTTTCTAACTGCTTCTTCTACAGTGTCGTTTACCACTGCATAGTTATATTTTGATACATAATTAATTTCTTGATAAGCGGATTTGAATCTAGTCATAAGAGAAGCTTCTGTTTCGCTACCCCTGTTTATAATCCTTGCTTTCAATTCTTCCATTGATGGAGGTAAAATAAAAATAAATACACCATCATCAACTTTTTCCTTAACTTTTAAAGCTCCTTGTATATCAATTTCTAATATTACATTGTACCCTTTATCAAGTAATTCTTGAACACCTGATTTAGGGGTTCCATAAAAGTTGCCATAGACTTCAGCGAATTCAAGGAAATCATCCTTTTCTATTCTATCCTTGAATTCTTCCTTTGTCATAAAGTGATAGTTTACACCATCAACTTCACCGGCTCTAGGACTTCTTGTTGTGGCTGATACTGAAATGTGTAAATTTTTATCTTTCTCTAAAAGTGCTTTACAAATAGTACCCTTACCAGCACCAGACGGTCCTGATATGACTATTAATACTCCTTTTGTATTAATATCCATTATTCTTCAACCTCTTCTATTATATCATCTTTTGTAGATAATCTATGAGCTACAGTTTCTGGTTGAACTGCTGATAAAATAACATGATCACTATCTGTAATTATAACAGCTCTAGTTCTTCTGCCGTATGTGGCATCAATTAGCATACCTCTATCTCTTGCTTCTTGTATTATTCTTTTAATCGGTGCTGATTCTGGACTTACTATTGCAACTAATCTATTAGCTGAAACAATGTTTCCAAAACCAATGTTAATTAACTTAATACCCATTATATTCCTCCTAATTATTCAATGTTTTGAATTTGCTCTCTTATTTTTTCTATGGTATTTTTTATATTAATAACTATATTAGTTATATCAATATCAGTAGACTTTGAAGCTATAGTATTAGCTTCCCTGTTCATTTCTTGAACTATGAAATCCATTTTTCTTCCTACAGGTTCATCTAATTTTAGGGTATTTAGCATTTGAGATAAATGACTATAAAATCTTGTGATTTCTTCATCAACAGCTGCTTTATCTGCAAATATTGCAACTTCCGTAGCAATTCTTCCTTCATCAACTTCAATGTTACCTAATAAATCTTTAATTCTAGTTTGAAGTTTATTCTTATAAACTTCTACAATAGATTCGCTTCTTTCTTCAATTACTTTTATTGCCTCTTCCATATTAGCACATTTAACAGTAATATCTGCTTCTAGTTTTTCACCCTCAGCTATCCTCATTTCTATGTTTTTTTCTATAGCTTTATTAATAATAGGTTCTATTTCACTCCATATGTCATCTAAGTTTTCCTCTTTTTCTTCAAGCTTAATGACATCTGGAAATTTTGCCACTAGTGAAAGCGATAAGTCATTATTCA
This sequence comes from Clostridium sp. TW13, assembly GCF_024345225.1. Classification (NCBI taxonomy): domain Bacteria; kingdom Bacillati; phylum Bacillota; class Clostridia; order Eubacteriales; family Clostridiaceae; genus Inconstantimicrobium; species Inconstantimicrobium mannanitabidum. The sequence continues at coordinate 1,577,576 of NZ_BROD01000001.1, read as the reverse complement.
AATGGTATCTATCTTCTAACTGCTTTAGTGTTTCCACATAGTTGTCAGCTAAATTCAAATCTAATTTGATAGAATTTTCACTTTCTCCATAATTTTTATAATTTATAAAAATATCTACCTTTCCTCTGTTTAACTTCTCAGTAACAACTTTTCTTACCTTTTCTTCTAACGATATTAACGTTCTTGGCATTCTAATATTAATATCAAGATATCTATTATTAACACTTTTTACCTCAATAGAAAAGTTACGTTTAGCTCCTTCTTCACTTGTGGCTCTACCAAAACCAGTCATGCTTTTAACCATTAGTTTACCACCCCTTTCCTAACACAATAATTATATAATAAAGACTTAACCCTTCTATGTCAACAGTTTGTTTACAAAATGTTAACATTTATTTTTATAAAATAAAAAGGCTCAAAAGTTTGAACCTTTTTACTCTATACAAATATTAATTAAATATAATTTAAAACAACTTCATTATCGCTGGTAAGAATAATTTCAAAATAAATATCACTGCTAATACAAGCATTACAATTGATATCTTTTTCTTCTTAGCTTTATCCTTTACAGTGAAGTTTACAATAAGATTTATTATAACATAACTTAATATACCTACTGTTAATCCATCTCCTATAGAATAAGTCAATGGCATTAACGCAATTATTAAGAATGCTGGTAAAGCTTCTGTAATATCAGAAAAATCAATATTTTTAACCGATTCAAGCATTAAATATCCAACATAAATAAGCGCTGGAGCTGTAGCACAAGTTGGGATTGCTACGAATAATGGTGAGAAAAACATAGCTAACAAGAATAATACTCCTGTAACTATCGCTGTAAATCCAGTTCTTCCACCCTCTTCAACTCCTGCTGCACTTTCAACATAAGTTGCAATTGCAGAAACACCAACTAATCCTGCTGCTGTTGTTGCAATAGCATCTGTCATCAATGCCTTTCCAACATTAGGCACACTTCCATCTTCTTTTAGCATGTTTGCTCTTGAAGCAACTCCTACTAAAGTTCCTACTGTATCAAAAAAGTCAACAAATAAGAAAGTAAATACTATCCCTATAAAAGTCAAAAGATTTTTAGAGTTCATCATATATCCTAAATCTAACTTTCCAGCTATAGGAGAAAGCGGTGCAAATGCAACAACCCCTTTAGGCATACTAATTCCAAAAAATTCAGCTGAAGCAGGATTTATAAAAGCATATCCCCAAGCTACAATTGTTGCACCAATAATTCCCCAAAGAATAGATCCTTTAACTTTCTTTTTTTCAAGTACAACGATTAAAAATAATCCTACAGCAGCCACTGCTACCTTTGGCGTAGTAAAAGCTCCCATTCCTACAAATGTAGCTTCATTTTTAATTACAACTCCTGAATCTACAAAACCTATAAAAGCAATAAACATTCCTATACCTGCTGTAACAGCATACTTTAAATTAAGTGGTATTGCTTGAACCACTGCTTCACGTACTTTGAATAACGATAATAAAATAAAAACTATGCCTTCTACAAAAACTGCTGCTAAAGCTACCTGCCATGATATTCCCATTGTTCCACAGACAGTGTATGCAAAATAAGCATTCAGTCCCATACCTGGTGCTAAACCAAAAGGCAAATTAGCATATAACCCCATTAAAATTGTAGCTAGCCCTGATACCAAGCAAGTAGCTGTTACCAAAGCATTCTGATTCATTCCAGTTGCCCCTAGTGTTGCTGGATTTACTGCAATGATATAAGCCATTGCCAAGAAAGTGGTAATACCAGCCCTAATTTCTCTCCTGAAATCCACATCTTTGTCCCCAAAACGGCTTAAGAAGTTTTCTTTGTAACCTGCGTTTTTCATTTTTTTCCTCCCTTAACGTAATAAAAGGTCTTATTATGTTTTACCATAACAGACCTTTTCATACCTAGTATAATTTAACTTATAGTCAGATATTTGAGGCATCTGGTAGATACTCTTAACCCATATTGTTAAGATTATATAAGTAACAAAATACTATTATATTATTTTTTAACTTTTTCGTCAATATTCGCGTTATTATTTCAAGGCATTAGATCATTCACTTTTTATATTATATTCCTGTTATTGCTTACTTTTTATCTGATTCTTATTAAATCTCAATGTAAAAGATAAACAAAGTCCAACTAAAACTATAGCTGCAGAAACTGATGTAGCTGAACTGAATCCAGTAGCCACTGCAACTTTTTCTGATGCTAAATTGTTCATAGCTTTTAATTGTGATGCTGACATTATTCCTATAAATAAAGATGAGCCTAGAGCAGCTGATATTTGCTGAAAAGTATTTACTATAGCCACACCATGAGGGTAATCCTTCTTTGGCAATTGCGTAAGAGAATTAGTTTGACAAGGTGACATAGTAAGACCAACACCAATACACACTACTATATATGATATTATCACAGTGATTAATGATGTATTACAAGTTGATCTTGATAGCATAGCCAACGGAATTAAAATTATAATAAATCCAACTGGAATAAGTACCTTCACCCCAAATTTATCGTATATTTTACCTCCTATTGGAGTTATAAACCCGTTAGCAAGTGATGCTGGTAATAATGCTATTGCTGCAACAAAAGTAGAAACTTTTAGTGATCCTTGAAGATACATTGGTAACATTACATTCATAGTGAACATTGTCATCATAGAAATCATTACAAGTATTACCCCTATAGAGAATATAGGGTACTTAAAAATTCTTATTTCAAGCATTGGTTGTTTTAATGATAATTGCCTTTTACTAAATATAATTAAAGCCAATAGTCCTATAATAAATATTATTCCAATAGTCATTTTGTTTCCATCGCCACTTAAACTACTAATACCATATATAACTGCTCCAATTCCCAAAGTTGATAATATTATTGATAAAATATCAATTTTAGGTTTTGTAAGCGTTGATACATTTATTAAAAATATGTATCCCAAAATCATTGCAAAGCATATTATAGGAGCTAACATTATAAATAATGCATGCCAGCTAAAACTTTGCAAAATAATTCCTGAAACTGTTGGTCCAAGGGCTGGTCCTAGAGAAATTGCACAAACACATACTGCCATTGCTGAGCCACGATTTTGTGGTGATGTTACCATTAAAACAGTATTCATCATAAGTGGAATCATCATACCAGTACCCGAAGCTTGTAGCATTCTCGAAATAAGTAACATTGGAAATGATCCTGAACATGCTGCACATATAGTTCCAATTAACAATAAAGTCATAGCTCCTAAATATAGTTGTTTTGTTTCAAAAGATTGTATTAAAAAAGCTGTAACTGGAACCATTACAGATGTTACTATCATATATCCTGTTATCAACCATTGAATGGTAACTGCTGTAACATTCATTTCTTTCATTAGTGAAGATAACGCAACATTAAGAATAGTTTCATTAAATGTTGCTATAAATGCACTTAGTACTAATACTCCAATTATTGCTTTAGTATTAATTTTAGGTATTGGTCTTGTTGTTTTCATTGCTTCCATTAAACTTTTCCTCCTTTTTAGACCAGTCTACATAATTAAATTCATAAAAAATACCCATTACATTATGGGTATTTTACAAGTATTTATATCTTAATTAGCAAAGGTATTTGCCTTGCAATTGATCTAAGGGAATCACCATTCTTCTTTGTAAGTGACAAAGTAATTCCACCTTCAACCATTGCAAAAATTACAATACCTAGTTCCTCTGCTCTTTCTCTATTAATGCCAAATTCAATTAATTTTTTAACATACACTTCTTCAATAGAATAAAAAATATCTTCGCAAGCTTTTCTTAAAACTTCACTGCTCATATATGTTTCTAGCGCAATTAAACTTATAGAAAGATCCCTAGTTCTCTGCTCTTTATCAATTATGACTGCCATTTCTTCTATATTATTCATAATTGCTTCAACAGGATTCTTAATAGTACTTAAGTTATTAATTATATTATTTCTTATTTTTTGTCCTGCCAAATTTACAGATTCTAAAGCCAGCTCCTCTTTACCTTTAGGAAAATGATAATATAATGATCCTTTTGGTGCACCACTTTCATTTAATATTTCATTTAATCCTGTAGCATTATATCCCTTAGCTTCAAAAAGTCTAGATGCTGTTTCTATAAATTTCTCTTTTGTATTTGCTTTATTACTCATATGAATTTACCTTTCATAAAATTATAGTGACTGGTCTACACATTTATTATATTATTTTATATTCCTACTGTCAAACTGCTAAATATTATATAAGCCTTTCTCGAAAAATTGTCTTACCTTTTCTTTATCTTTATTTTTACTTAAGGCTACAATTAATTTTATTCTAGCCTTTTGTCCTGGTAAGTTATCACCAAATATTACTCCTAAATTTCTTAATTCTTTTCCACCACCATGGTAACCGTAAGAATCACAAACTCTTCCTTCAAAACAACGAGAAACCACTACTACACAAACTCCTTTTTCAATAGCCCTCTGAACACTGTCCACCATATATGGAGGAATATTTCCTCTACCAAAGGCTTCTAATACCACTCCATTTTGACCTTTATCTACACAATAATCTAATAAGTCACTATCCATTCCTGCAGTACATTTTATAAGAGTAACCTTTGAGTCAATTTTATCAATGTCTAGAAACTGCTTTTGTACACATTCTCTATAGAAAATAACCATATTATTATCAACTATACCTATTGGACCAAAGTTTGGAGTTCTAAATGCATTTAAAGCCATTGAGTTAGCTTTCGTAATTTCCCTTGCACTATTTAATTCTCCGTTGATGCAGACTAAAACCCCTCTGTTTTTTGCCTCTTCTGAAATAGCTGTACATATTGCTGCTGAGAGATTTGAAGGTCCATCATACCCAAGTTCAGATCCATTTCTCATTGCGCCTGTAAATACTACTGGCTTTTCAGAATCTAAAGTTAAATCTACAAGGTAAGCTGTTTCTTCTAATGTATCAGTTCCATGAGTTACAACTACTCCTGCTATATCTTCTCTATCTACTAACTTCTTAAGATACTTTGATAAATCAAGCATTAATTCTGGAGTCATATGTGGTCCTGGCAGCGTTGAGAAAGTGAAGGTTTCAACTTTAGCAAAGCCTTCTATACCTGTTACCATTGACATGATTTCTTCACTGCTTAAACTAGGCACAGCTGCTTGGATCCTTTCATCTATTTTCATTGTTATCGTTCCACCATTAAATACTACTGCAACTTTTTTCATTTTCATTCCTCCATTAATCGCTTTAAACTTATTCTACCTACTACAAAAATAATTATGTCAAAATATTATTTGATATACTTAGGATTATACAACAAAAAGAACAGACAACAAAGTGTGTCCATTCTTTTCTTTAAATTATTAATTATATTTACAATAATCTTAGCAAAAATAAACTTTCAAAGATAAATAATTTACTTAATCTACTTATTATGCTAAAAACATCTTCATATCATCTTCAACATTAGTGATGCCACCAATTCCGAATGTTTCAACTAATATACTAGCTACATTTGGTGATAAAAATGCTGGTAAAGTTGGTCCTAAGTGAATGTTCTTAACGCCTAAATGTAATAATGCTAATAATACAATAACTGCTTTTTGTTCATACCATGCTATATTGTAGCTTATTGGTAATTCATTAATATCTTCTAACTCAAATACTTCTTTTAACTTTAAGGCAATCATAACTAAAGAGAATGAATCGTTACATTGTCCTGCATCTAATACTCTTGGAATTCCTCCAATGTCACCTAAGTTTAACTTGTTGTATTTATATTTTGCACAACCTGCAGTTAATATAACTGTATCTTGTGGTAGAGCCTTAGCAAATTCAGTATAATAATCTCTTGACTTAGCTCTTCCATCACAACCAGCCATTACAAAGAATCTCTTTATAGCTCCAGTCTTAACAGCATCTACAACCTTATCAGCAAGCGCAATAACTTGATTATGTGCAAATCCTCCTATGATTTCTCCTTTTTCTATTTCTGTTGGAGAAGCACATTTCTTTGCATGTTCAATAATTTCAGAAAAATCTTTAGTTCCATCTTCTTTAGTTGCTATGTGCTTTAATCCCTTGAAACCTACAACCCCTGTAGTGTAAACTCTATCTTTATATGAATCCTTTGGTGGTACTAAACAATTTGTAGTCATTAATATAGGTCCATTGAAACTTTCAAATTCTGAAGTTTGCTTCCACCATGCATTTCCGTAGTTTCCTACAAAGTGTGAATACTTTTTAAATGCTGGATAGTAGTTAGCTGGTAACATTTCTGAGTGAGTATATACATCTACTCCTGTTCCTTCAGTTTGTTTTAATAATTGTTCCATATCCTTTAAGTCATGTCCACTTATTAAGATAGCTGGATTGTTTCTAACTCCTATGTTAACTTTAGTTATTTCAGGATTTCCATAAGATTCAGTATTAGCTTTGTCAAGTAATGCCATTGCATCTACACCAAACTTACCTGTTTCTAAAGTTAATGCAACTAATTCATCAGCTGATACATTATCATTTAATGTTGCTGCAAGTGCTTTATGCATAAATTTGTGTATATTATCATCATCATATCCTAGATGAGTTGAATGTTTAATATATGCACATAAACCTTTTACTCCGTATATAATAAGTTCTCTTAGACTTCTTATATCTTCATTTTCAGTAGCAAGAACTCCAACCTTGGTGCTTTTTTCAAGCATCTCTTCATCATTGCTTGGTGTCCATAATGCTGCTTCTGAAAGATTACTGAAATCAACATTCTTTTCTTTCCCTTCGTTTATAAACGCTTCTCTTAATGTAAGTCCTTCTTTTACTCTTGTAACAAAAACTGAATTATCAAAGTTAGCATTTGTAATTGTTGCAAATAAACTTTCAACTACAAATTTATTTACCTTTGCATTTATTATTCCAGCTTCCTCTGTTCTAACAGCTACATCACTTAAGCCCTTTACCACATATACTAATAAATCTTGAAGATTAGCTAAATCTTCAGTCTTTCCACATACCCCTTTAACTGTGCAGCCTTTACATCCTGCTGTTTCTTGACATTGAAAACAAAACATTCCCATGAACTATTCCTCCTAAAAGTTTATTTATAATTTATTTAATAGCTTCTTTATGAGGATAGTATATCAATTCACTCAGGATTAATCGGTAACATTTGTTACGAAAAGATTTTTCTAAAAGATTTTATTCCCTTGGAAATATTTTCTATTTAGTGTTAATTATTTTTCTTTTTACTAAATACGTATCATCTTGAGCATCACAAATTTTATATTGGCAACGTGCTATAAACATAAAAATGGAGTAAAAATAAATTTATCTTATATTTTTACTCCATATACTCTATAACTATTTTTTATTCAAAGTATTCAGCAATTAAGAATTTTGTCTTAATGCCCATTTCAGTGAACATTCTTTCATGTTCAGTTTCTACATTGTACTCAAAGCCACTTTCATGTAGATCATAAGTTATGTATTTTATATGAAATCCATTTTGAGTAAAATACTCTTGAGATTCTCTAAATAATTCGTCATCATCTGTTTTAAACCAAATCTCACTATTTTTCTTTAAGAACCCTTTGTATTTTTTTAATAGATTTCCATGAGTAAGTCTTCTCTTCTTGTGTTTCTTCTTTGGCCAAGGATTGCAAAAATTAATATATATCTTTGAAATCTCATCCTTATCGAACACTTCTTCAATTAAAGAAATTTCTTGTGCCATAAGTCTAACATTTTCTTCTGGTTTTCTACCAACCTTGTTAAATTCTCTTTCTATATTTCTCTTGCCTAAAACAAGAACTTCATCCTTAATGTCTATAGCCACATAATTTATATCTTTGTGATTAGCACCATGTACTGCAACAAAATGTCCTTTCCCACAACCAAGTTCAAGATAAATTGGATTATCATTATTAAAAGCCTTTTGCCACTTTCCTTTATAATCCTTTGGACTTGTTATAAAAAATGGAACTGATTCAAGTTCTGGTCTTGCCCAAGGTTTCTTTCTTAATCTCATAGTCTTCCTCCGTTCATTTAGAGCGTCTTTAAAAATACGTAAGTCCATTTTAGGACTTGTTATTTATTTTTCTGATGCCTTATATCAGTATACATTATACTTAATTTTTGTTCTAATTAAAAGAATTTCCTTTGATTATTTCAGCAAATGCAAATTCTTTTCTAGAAAAAAGAACTCTTTTCAAAAATGCTACCTGATTTATCACCTTCAAAAAAGCTATATACCCACTTACACCATTCCATTCCCAATTTAGCATCTGCTAATACTTTATTTAATATAACAAATCTTCCGAAGTAAGGAGAAGCAGTTTTCTTAAGTTCCTCCCCATGTTGCTCCTTAAAATCTGCTATCTTTTTCTCATAGGCAAGAAATTTATTATAATACATTTCTTCTCTACTCTTAATTAACTTTTTGGCACTATCCTCATCTAATACATGTATGCAATATGCCTTCAACAACATTTCATCTTTATTTATTGGTGCGTCTGTATTCTGTAGTAACCATTCTTTAACAACTTCAGTTCCCTTTTGTGTCAACGTATAAACCTTCTTATCAGGTTTTCCTGATTGCTCAACTAATGTAAATTCAACACATCCTTCTTTCTCCAACTTTGCAAGAAGTGGATATATGTGACTATGCCTAGTGTGCCAAAATAAATTCATTTTTAACATTAAATCATAACCAGAAAGTGGCTCATTTGCTAAAATTCCAAGAAGTCCATAAGCTAACGTATTCATATCATTTCTCCTTATATGTACAAATTGACATATTACTCTTTAGGTAGTAACATATAGATTATTATATGTCCATTTTGTCATATAATCAATTACATATAACTTAAGACTTAAAAATGGAGGTTTATATATTTATGAAAACAAAAGAAAAACAAGAGCTATACTTTTGGTCGGTTATGATTTCATTATTTTTTGGTGTATTCTTAGGGACATTTAATATCAGTGCTGTAAATGTTGCTCTGCCAACATTTATCAAAGAATTTAACACAAGTTTAGATTCTGTAAAATGGATTCTTACCGGATTTATGCTTGCAACTGGCACAGCCTGCCCCCTAACTGGTTATTTGGGTGGAAAGTTTAGTTATAAAAAATTATACTTGTTTGCTATTATTGGTTTTACTGTATCATCAATTTTGTGTGCGTTTTCCTTTAGTATCTCTTTACTTATTACTTTTAGAATTATCCAAGGAATGTTCAGTGGACTAATAATTCCATCAACCATGACTATTTTATATCAAGTGATTCCGAGAGAAAGACAAGCCTTTGCTGCAAGTCTATGGAGTATGGCATCAATGCTTGCCCCTGCCATTGCCCCAACATTAAGTGGATGGTTAATTCAAAATTTTAATTGGAGAGCTATTTTTATTATCAATGTTCCTGTTGGAATCATAGCTATATTAATGATTTTTCACTATGTACCTCAAGACCATCCTTCAACCTCACACTCTTTTGATTTTATTGGCCTTACAACAGTTGTAACATTAAGCATATCATTATTAATAGCTTTTAGTGAAGGTTCAAAGTGGGGTTGGACTTCAATAATGACACTTGGATTATTTGTTTTAGGAATTATTTCGTTAATTCTATTTATAATGACAGAACTAAAAAAGAAATCACCTGCATTAGATATACGAGTTTTTAAATATAACAAATATACCTTCAGCGTTATTGCATTAAGCATCGTCACAATAAGTTTATATGCTGGAACCCTATTAACTCCTCTTTTTCTACAAAACATTCAACATCTTTCTGCACTAGATTCAGGACTGATTTTATTATTACCATCCTTAGCCATGGCTCTTATGATGCCTATAGTTGGGACTTTATACAATAAAATTGATTCCCGAATAATAATTGCAATTGGAATCTCCCTTTTAGCTTTAGGTTCATTTAAAGTTGCAAATTTAAATTTAAATACTCCACATTCATACATTATCTTATGGATGACAGTTAGATACATAGGCATATCTTTTTCAACTATGCCAATAACAAATACAGGCATGTCAATTATACCTAAAAATATATCTGGACATGCATCTTCAGTTAATAACTGGATTCGTCAGGTTTCAAGTGCATTAGCAATAGGTATTTTTAGTTCGTTACTTATAACACGTACAAAATATCACGAATCAGCTTTAGCACAGATTAATTTACCTAATAATTTAATTCATGCAAAAGCGTATACTTCTGGAATAAATGATTTATTTTTTATTTCTACAATTATAGCTTTAATTGCCTTACCTCTTTGCTTAGCACTAAAGAAAACATCTAAAATAGAAGAACTCAATTCGAAACAAGCCGCTTAAATAGCACTACTTAAAAACTAAAATTACATTAAAAATGAATATTAAGAATCAAAGTAAAAAAGCTCTAAATTTATATTGTATTTAGAGCTTTTTAGTTTATAGTTTTTAATCTAGTTTTTTCTCAAAGGCTATTCTTTTACTTCCATCTTCTAAATAAATTATTCCACAATACTCAAATTCATTTTTCTTAAGCATCTTTTGCATAGATAAGTTTTCTTCATGGGTATCCACCTTTATGCTATGTATACCTCTATTTAAGCAAAGCATTTCTACATTTTTAATAATTTCAGATGATAATCCAGAGCCTTTATAGTTACTATCTACTGCAATTCTATGTATAACTGCATAATCCTCATTAGTAATCCATTGCCCATCATAGATATTATTGTATGTTTTTTCTCCGTCAAAAGAAATCGCTGCAGTAGCAACAATATTGTGTTCTTTTATTAACACATAACTATAATTATTTTCAATATCTTTTCTTATTGTTTCAGTATTTGGATAGTTATTCTGCCATTGATCAATGCCTTGATTCTTAAAGTAAGTTTGTGCTTGTTTAATTATATTCATTACCTGATTAATATCCATTATATCTGTTTTTCTAAATTCCATTTTGATTCTCCTTTGTTTCAATACACAAAAATATTTGTAATAGTTATTATATACTTTTTTACTCTCTTGAGATGACTTTAATGGCCTATCTAAGAGTTCTTATATTAAGTTAATTTCCTGCATACATCTCCCCTACTATTATACCTCGCTTATATATCAGATTAATATTTTTATTAGCTTAAATATTTAATTGCAATACACAACTATTGTGTTTTGCAATTAAATATGTTATTATTTTCCCAAGGAGTGATATTTTTGAACGAGCTTAACAGTAAAAATTTTAGAGAATTAATAAGAATGCTAGAAAGAAAACTTGGACTATTAAACAAACAGGACAGCTGCTGTTTAGAGGTTAGCCTAGCTCAATGCCATGCATTAGTTGAAATTGGGCGTGCTAAAAATATTTCATTAAAGGATTTGGCAAACTTAATAAACCTAGATATTAGCACCATGAGCAGAACTGTAGACAGTCTTGTAAAAAAAGATTTTGTATTTAGAATGACCTCTGAAACAGATAGGCGAAGTGTAGATATAAAGTTAACAGAAAAAGGATTGATTCTTTTCAATGATATTGAGAGTAAAATGAATGATAAATTCAAAAGTATTTTCAATCAAATAGCCTTAGAAGATCAGATAACTGTTTTCAAAGGATTAAATATCATTATTGATGCTCTTGAAAAAAATGAAAATTCATCTGAGTTTTGTAATGGAAATTCAAGCACAAAATGCAATAATACAAAGAAATAAAAAAGATTTTTCTTTTAAAAAATATTGGGGGTAATAAAATGGAACAAAGTAAGGATTATTTTGATAAGGTAGCATCCAATTGGGATTCTATGAGAAATGACTTTTTTTCAAATGATGTAAGACTAGCTGCCTATAAAAGAGCTAATATTGAAGAAGGGAAAATAGCTGCCGATATTGGTGCTGGAACTGGATTTATAACAGGAGGATTGATTGAAAAGAATGTTAAAGTGATAGCTATTGATCAATCAGAAGAAATGCTTAATTTATTAAATAACAAGTTTTCTTACTGCAACGATCTTAAATGCATTCAAGGTGTAGGGGAAAATATTCCTATTGGAGATAATTCAGTAGATTATGTATTTGCGAATATGTTTTTACATCACATTGAAAATCCAAATGTAGTATTAAAAGAAATGTACAGAATTCTAAAAACAAATGGAAAGCTTATAATTACAGACTTAGATAAGCATAACTTTGAATTTTTAAAAACTGAACAATATGATGTCTGGATGGGCTTTAACAGAAAAGATATGAAAAACTGGTTTGAAGAAGCAGGTTTTAAAAATGTAACTGTAGATTGCGTAGGAAGTAACTGCTGTGCTGATTCTAAATGTGGATGTTCTAAGGCTAGTATTAGCATATTTGTAGCATACGGTGAGAAAATTTAAACGTCATATAATTATAAATATTTATAAACTATTATTAAAGGGGTAATATATTATGAATTACACAATTGAAGAAATGAAATATTCTGATTGGAATGAGGTATCAAAAATATATCTTGAAGGCATTAATACAGGCATTGCTACCTTCCAAAATTCTATACCAACATTTGAAGAATGGGATAATGGACATGTTAAAACTTGCAGACTAGTTGCTAAATCAAATGACAAAGTGCTTGGATTCGCTGTATTAAGTCCAACTTCTAGCAGATGTGTTTATCGTGGTGTAGCTGAAGTAAGCATTTATATAGGAGAAAATTATAGAGGATTAGGAATTGGAAAAGCTCTTATGGCGAATTTAATTAAGCTCTCTGAAGAAAATAATTTCTGGACATTGCAGTCTGGAATTATAAGAGAAAATACTGCCAGCATAGAATTGCATAAAAAATGTGGTTTTAGAGAAATTGGCGTAAGAGAGAAGGTTGCTAAGATGGATAATGGTGTATGGCACGATACAGTGTTAATGGAGCGTAGAAGCAAAATAGTTGAATTTGACTAAGAACCTAAAGAAAAGATCTAATGATGCAAACTTGCATCATTAGATCTTTTTGAACTTCACTAAATCTCATTTAAAATGAAGTTATTTATCCAATTCTTTAGAATAAGAAAAATACTTTCTTCCCCAGTGCAAGGCCACATTTACTAAGGCAATCATTACAGGCACTTCAATTAGTGGTCCTATTACTGCTGCAAAGGCAACTTTTGATTGAATTCCAAATACAGCTACTGCAACTGCTATGGCTAATTCAAAGTTGTTACTTGCTGCTGTAAATGATAAAGTAGCAGTTTGATGATAATTTATACCTGATTTATAACTAATATAGAAAGATACAGAAAACATTACTATAAAGTAAATCACAAGTGGTATAGCTACTTTTATAACATCTAAAGGTAACTCTACAATGTATTTTCCTTTAAACATAAACATTACTACAATAGTAAATAATAACGCTATTAACGCTAATGGACTAATTTTAGGGACAAATTTCTTAACATACCATTCAGTTCCCTTCATAGGTTCCAATATAAGTCTAGTAAGCATTCCCAATAAAAAAGGAATACCAAGATAAACTGCAACAGATATGGCCACCTCTGCCATAGATATATGAACTTCATATCCTTTAAGACCAAAAACAGGTGGCAATACTGTAATAAAAAAGTAAGCAAATACAGAATAAAATACTACTTGAAAGATAGAATTAAATGCTACCAATGCTGCGGCATATTCACTATCTCCATCTGCTAAACTGTTCCAAAGAATTACCATTGCTATACATCTAGCTAGTCCTATAAGTATAAGTCCAGTCATTAAGGCTGAATCTGATCTTAAAAACACAAATGCTAGAATAAACATTAAAACCGGTCCAATAATCCAATTCTGCACCAATGATAATGCAAGAACTTTTGGATTTTTAAATACCTTACCAAGTTCCTTGTAGTTTACTTTTGCAAGTGGTGGATACATCATAACTATTAGTCCTATAGCTATAGGTATTGATGTGGTACCAACAAACAATTTCGAAAGACTTTCAGATATTGATGGCACTCCCCATCCTAACAATATGCCTAAGGCCATTGCTGCAAATATCCACAATGTTAAATATCTATCTAAAAATGATAGTCTTGAAGATTTATTACTCAAAACAACTCCTCCTTATATAAAATTATTCATCTAATTTAATTTCATTGTTATTAATTCTTCTAGCCAGGTCTTTTACCTTTGCTTCTATTTCTTTTGCAGTTTTCATAAATTCATCGTAGTTTTTACCGGTTGGGTCTTCTAACCCCCAGTCTTCTATATGCTTAGCTGGAAGATATGGACAAACAACGTTACATCCCATCTTTATCACTATATCTACCTTAGGAATATCTGATAAAAGCTTTGATTTTTGAGTCTCATTCATATCTATATTATATAAATCCTTTATAATTTTTACTGCATCTTGATTTATTTCAGGCTTTGTTTCAGTGCCTGCAGAATAACTTTCAAATATAGAAGCTCCATAAAGCGTTCCTAAGGCTTCAGCCATTTGTGATCTACATGAATTGTGAACACATACAAATGCTACTTTAGGTTTCATAACTTTTCCTCCAAATGTATATTTCTTCATTTATCCGATAGCTAGCATCCGTAACACTCCAATATTATATGAAACTCCTCTTCCTAAAGTCAGATGAGTACTCACAGAGTAAGCGACCATCATCAAATCATAGATTTGAGATGTCTGCTTAACCGATTCACACTAAATTGATTTTAATGAAGTTAACTAAGTTCAAGTAACCAAATCATAGATTTTGACTTTCACTTATTTGCTTAAGTTGGAGATAACGGCTGCACGCTCCTGGACGAGGTACCCCTTGAGGGTGTAAGTTCAACTAAGATTCAGATGGGGATCACCCCCCACCTGAATCAAGTTTCACTTGATATCTCACTAACAAACTTATAATTAGTGATGATGTTAAATTTTCTACTAGTCTATCAACTCATTAAGTTTTTCACCCTTAACTTCATCAGCCTTCCATTCAATAATAGCGAAATTTCCATTTGAAATTTCATCAACTTTATTAATCCATTGAATTTCATTGCTTGATTTTGCTTTTAAGACTTCATTGGTTGTATTGGTTGCATAAAGACTTGAATTGATTACCCACCATTTACTGTGAATTTCTGCTCTTTCCAAATCTTCTTGAAGTCTTACAGCCTCATAAACAGGTGTTGTTTCAGCCAAAGTTACTATAATAACTTCTGTTTCTTTCTCATTTTTTAATTTAGGAAGTAACTTTATAACTGATTGTGGTATATCTCCTTCTGATCTGGTAATTTCTTTGTTGTAACTTTCTGTTGATTCTAAAAGCAGCAATGTATGACCAGTTGGTGCTGTATCTATTACTACTACTTCATTTTCTGACCTTTCAACAATTTCAGCAAAAGCTCTAAATACTGCTATTTCCTGAGTACAAGGTGATCTTAAATCTTCTTCAATATATTCAATATCTTCATCACTCATATTATTCTCTCTTGCTTTTGCTAATACTTCATCTCTATACTTTTCAAGCTCTTCCTTTTCATCTATATTACTTAAAGAGATACCATAGCTTTCATCTAAAACAAATTTTAAATGAGCTGCTGGATCAGTAGTTGTCAGATGCACCTTCTTACCTTTTCTTGCTAAGCCTAAAGCTATAGCTGAAGCAATAGTAGTCTTTCCAACTCCGCCTTTACCCATAGTGAAAATAACCTTTTTATTCGTATTATAAAGATCTTCAATAACATTTTTTAGCTTTGGTATATCAATAGTATTTAAAGTTTCTTCGTTAGCTTTAATATAATCCTTTGTCAATAAAGCTCTTACATTCTCAAGACCAGTTATATTATAAGGTCTTAAAGGAATCTGAAAAGTCTCTACATCCTTAAATTTAACTGGCATATTACTTAAAGCTTTTTGCTGCTTCTCATAGATAGCAGTAGAAAGCTCATCATCATGATTTTGAAGTATACCGTTAATAACTAATATTTGATTTTTTATTCCTATATCTTGAAGTTCACTAGATGCTCTTTCTGCTTCTTTTAGTGGAGAATTTTCAGGACGAGATACAAGTATAAGGGTTGTTTTATACTTATCAGCTAAAGTATCCACTGCATTCTTATAAACTTCTTTTTTTTCTTCAAGACCTGCAAGCTGACCTAAGCATGAAGCTCCATGAGTGCTTTCATTAATAAAGTTACTCCAAGCTGAAGGTAATTGTAACATTCTTAATGTATGACCTGTTGGAGCTGTATCAAAAATTATATGATCATATTCATTAAATACCTTTTGATTAGTAATCATACCAGAAAATTCATTAAAGGCTGCAATCTCAACCGTACATGAACCTGATAATTGTTCTTCCATGTTATCTATAACTGCTTGTGGTAACTTACCCCTATATGGAGCAATCACACTTTCTCTATATTCAGCTGCCGCAGCTTCTGGCTCAAAATTTGCTACTGTTAAGTTTGGAACTTCCTTAATTTGAATTCCTTTATTATTTAACTCTGTATTAAATACATCTTGAAGGTTTGAAGCTGGATCTGTACTTACAAGCATTATCTTCTTCCCTTCATCAGCTAAATTTAAAGCTACAGCACAAGCTGTTGAAGTTTTTCCTACTCCACCCTTTCCAGTAAAAAATAAATACTTCGTCAAAACTATTTTGCTTATATCAAATGGTTTAATCATTACGTTCTCTTCCTTTCTACCTACTAGCAACATCCATCTTTGCAGCCACAGCTTTTAGTAGTTTTTTGTACATTAAGTTTTTTTATAGTAAGCTTTAAAGTATCTAATGGTATATCTAGTAACTTGCAAAATTCCTCATTAGTCGGATAACTGCCTTCTTTAACAATTACTCCGTCAACCATAGTTACAGGCAATGCATCTATACCCTTAGTGTTTAAAATTTCATTTATCACCTTGTTATCTACAAATATTTGTGGGTTGTTGGTTAGGTTATGTCTATCAACTAATATGCCGTTATTTTTCAATGTATTTAATGCAGTAGCAACTCTTAATAATTCTTTATCTACTGATGGTCCACAAACTCCTGTTGAACAGCACATTGCTGGATCAAATATTATCATCTTTTTCATTTTAAATTAACTCCTTTTTAATTAAAATTTTTATATTATATTGATTTACAAGTACATTTAGATTTATCCTTGCAAATACAATCCTTTGTTTCTGTAATAAGATTCATCATGAACAATGTAAGCTTGTTACAATTATTAATATTTAAACTATAATGATTCCAAAGTCCCTCTTTTCTTACTTCTACAAGTCCACAATCACTTAATACCTTCATATGATGTGAAAGTGTTGGCTGGGTAAAATCAAAGAATTCTAAAATATCACATGCACACTTCTCACCACAAGATAGTATATCTATTATTTTTAATCTGCTTGAATCAGATAGTGCTTTAAAGATTTTTGCATTATCATCATAATTTAGTTCCATAAAACCGCCTCCTATATAGATGGTTATCTATATATAATATAGAACATTGTCTATGTAGTGTCAAGCATATATACTTATATTACGATTTTTATCCAATATAAATATATAACAATCTATATACTTATTCTATACAATAGTATTCTTATTGCTACAAAGTAGTATTATGAATTTCTTTAAATAACTATACATTATTTTTGCTCTATACTATAAGAACTAAAACAGAAATAAACTATAATTTCTATAAAAAAAAGAGAACCTATTATAACTGCTACAGTTATTAATAGATTCTCTAATTCTTAATTATTTATCATCAAACTTAAGTCCACTAAGCAATTCTGCAAATGGATTATCATTCATTTCTTCTGCTTCTTTTTTCATCTTCTTCATATAATTTTGTACATCTCTCTTGGTATTTTTAGAATCATTGTTCTTAAACCTCTTGTTGAAAGATGAAGCTTTTTCCTTGAAACTACAGTTTACATTTGGACAAACGTAAATTTGTCCTTCTCCCTGTCCTCTTAGCTCAAGCTTTTTATGGCACTCAGGACATCTAGCATTAGTATTTCTACTTACGCTTTCTCTATGTCCACAAGCTCTATCTTGACATACATTCATGATACCATTCTTGCCCTTAACTTCAAGCATATATTTACCGCAAACTGGGCACTTCTTTCCAGTCATGTTATCATGTCTAAATTTATCGTTACTCATTTTAACAGCTGCAACTAAGGCTGTAGCATAATTTCTCATATCTCTTACAAAATTATGAGCATCTTGTTTTCCTTTACTGATATCCTCTAAGGCGCTTTCCCACTTAGCTGTTAAAAGAGGTGATTTTAATTCATTTGGTACAAGTTCTATAAGTTGTTTTCCCTTTGAAGTTGGCACAATATCCTTACCACTCTTCTCAATAACAAAAGAATTAAATAACTTCTCAATTATATCTGCTCTTGTAGCAACAGTTCCAAGTCCACCTGTCTCACCTAAGGTTTTAGCTGCATCCTTGTCAACCTTCACATACTTTTGAGGATTTTCCATTGCAGATAAAAGAGTTCCTTCATTAAATCTTGCAGGTGCCTTTGTCTGCAATTTATTTAACTGAACAGAAGTAACGCTTATTTTATCACCTTTATTTAAAGCCGGTAGTTCTTGATCACGAAGACCATCTTCACTTGCTGCATCTTCCTCTACATCCTTGTCATATACCTTCTTCCAACCCTTTGACTTTGTAACCTTTCCTTTAGCCACAAAAGTTTCTCCATTTATATTAGCCACAATGTTTGTTTGTATATACTCAAATGGAGGAAGCAATATGCTTAGGAATCTCTTAACTACTAAATCATAAATATGCTTTTCCTCTTGGCTTAGATTTAATATATTCGGTCTTTGCTCTGTAGGAATAATAGCGTGGTGGTCACTTACCTTACTATCATCAACAAAACTCTTGTTTGCAATAATCTTACCCTTTAATATTTCACTGGCTGCACTTCTATAAACTCCTGTAGCTATAGCATTAAGTCTTTCAGGAATAGTTGCAACTATATCTTGAGAAATATATCTTGAGTCAGTTCTTGGATAAGTTAATATCTTATGATTTTCATAAAGTCTTTGCATTATAGACAAAGTTTGTTTTGCAGAATATCCAAAGATTCTATTAGCATCCCTTTGAAGTTCAGTTAAATCATAAAGTGCTGGAGAGTATTTCTTTTTGTTGCTTTCAGTTACACTGACAATCTCCCCTTCTCTTCCCTTAACCTTTTCAACTATGCTATTAGCAAGCTTTTCATCAAAGGTACTATGATTATTATCTTTGTTCATCCATTGAAGTGAGAACCCCTTAGTTTTTGCTGTTATAGTATAATAATCCTTTGGTTTAAAGTTCTTAATATCTTCTTCTCTTTGCACAATCATAGCTAGGGTTGGAGACTGAACTCTTCCTGCTGATAATTGAGCATTGTATTTACAAGTTAAGGCTCTAGTAACATTAAGACCAACTATCCAATCTGCCTCTGCTCTGCATACTGCTGCCTTATATAAATTTTCATAGGCTTTTCCTGGCTTAAGATTTTTAAATCCATCATTAATAGCCTTGTCAGTTTGAGAAGAAATCCACAAACGTCTTATTGGTTTTTTTGAGCCTACTTTTTCTATTATCCATCTTGCTACAAGCTCTCCCTCACGTCCAGCATCTGTAGCTATAATAATGTCTGTAACATCTTCTCTATTAAGCAATTTCTTAATTTCATAAAATTGCTTTGAAGTCTTTGGAAGCACCATAAGCTTCATATTGCCTGGAAGCATAGGTAAAGTTTCCAGACTCCAATTCTTATATTTATCACTATAAACTTCTGGATCTGCTAATCCAACTAAATGTCCTAAAGCCCAAGTAACAATATATTTATTTCCTTCTATATAACTATTTTTATTTACATTGCATTTCAAAACCTTAGCTAAATCTCTTCCAACACTAGGTTTTTCTGCTATAACTAATGAACGACCCATTAAGTCACGTCCTTTCAACGATGATTTGTTTTTCCCGCTTATAAATACCTGTGGGAATTCATGTGTAAACTTCTTTCTATAAAATTGTATAGAACTATTACCAAATAGTAAAGTATTTTATTCAGAAGTTTTTATAAGTTTATGCTGCCACTTCCCTCTTTTATATACTGCAAAACCATAAAAACAGATTATCAGATTACTAAAACTCATAGAAAACCATATTCCTGTAGGTCCTAAACTTGTAAAGTTCTTAAGTATTAATATTAATGGTAATCTTACTGCCCATAACCTTCCAACTTCCATAAACATTGAGTATTTCGTATGACCAGACCCCTGGAATACTCCTTGGAATATGCTGAACAATCCCATTAATGGCATCATTAAAGATGTAAAGAATAGATAACTTAAGCTTTGAGCTATCATATTTTGATCATCACTAGATTGCATAAAGAAACTGATAACTGCTGTATCCTTCCATATTAAAAATATGGCCCCAACTATAGATAATACAAGAGTTAATACAACTGCTTTCTTAAATCCTTCTTTTGCTCTTACTACATTATTATTACCTAAATTTTGTCCAATAATTGAAGTTAATGCTGTTCCAATCCCCATTGGAGGTTGCATTAATAAAGAGCTTATTCTATTAACCATACCAAAAGCTCCTAAAGTTGAAGTACCAAAGGATGCAATAAATATATTAAGTACCATAAACCCTAGTGCTGAACCAGACTGTCCAACTGAAGATGGGATTGCTACTTGTAGTACTTTTTTTATAATTCCCTTGTCAAATTTAAAACCTCTTAATCTTGGTTTTATTACTGATGACTTTTTGAACATAATATACATAGCCACAGCTGCAAGGACAATCTTAGATGTTAATGTGGCTATTGCAGCTCCGCCAATTCCCATATGAAATGTAAAAATATAAAGAGGATCTAAAGCAGCGTTAAGTATTGCACTAGCTCCACTTAAAATAGTTGGAGTTACTGTATTACCTTGAGCATTCATTACAGAGTTAAAATTAAAATAAATAAAAGTTACCACTGTATCTAAAAAACTCAACCTTAAAAAAGTAACGCTATATTTATATAAATCTCCTGTTGCTCCCATGAATCTAATTATGTACGGAGTTGTTATAAACCCAATTATAGTAAAGATCAAAGCTATAATTACTGATATCACCAAAGTTTGAGCTGCATATTTATTTGCTTCTTTATATTTCTTCGCTCCTAATAATTGTGATAATAATGCTGTGTTAGCTATGGATATTCCCATTCCTAAAGATATAAACAAAAATGTAACCGGCCAAACAAAGGAAGTTGCTGCAAACTGTACTGACCCTAGCTTACTTACCCAAATTCCATCAATAAGATTATATAAAGTTTGGATAAGATTATTTATCATTATTGGCACAGATAATGTAATTAAAACCTTATACATACTTCCATTCAATATAAGTTCACTTTTTGATTGCTTTTTCATACGTTATTCCCCCCCTAGGTATTATGTCATAAATAGTATTGTACCATAAATATTCATATCGTGCTTAAATAAAAATTAATTGAAATATATATAGCAAAGCTATCATATGATTCATATAATTTATGGAATAGTCTTTGTAGGTGGTGAATTCAATGTCTCATCATAACAAAAAGAAAATGAGGGTTAAAGTACGTGATTCAAAAGATCATACTAAAAAGAGAATAAAAATTGAAAATGATTGTATCAAAATACAAATTCGTGTTAAAGACGATGAATGCGAAATCGAATAGTAAATTCCCATCTTAGGAATATTAGAAATATACATTTTATTTTAGAAAAACATAAACTTCAGATAATAGGGACTGAAGTTATCCCTTAAAAACAGTTGGCAATGTATAATTTATGACGCAACTCAAAATTTACATTGCCAACTTATATGTTATTAGTATTATAATTCTTGATTTAAATTCATTAATTCACTTATTTCTTTACTGCAATTTTCACCAGCTGCCATCTTTCTAAACAAAGGATAGAAGGTTTCTGAATTTGCTCTTATAAAATCTTTAATGTCTAAAGGTATATCTTCTCTTGTTTCTGCTGCAAAATCAAGTGCTTCAAAATATTCATCAGTATCTTTGTCTATATTTAAATTCGCTAAAAGTCTTAATAACAATTCTGAATTTGGAGCAGGCCTATTTCCCATTTCCATATCTCGCACATAGGTTGCTGAAAGTTCTAATTTATTTGCTATGTAAATTCTCTTATGATTTAATGAATGTCTTTTTGCACTGATAAATTCACCAAAATTTGAATACTTCATTTTTCTCCTCCTTATTTCTTAATTTTATTGTGGGAACTTTCCTTTTTATATAAATTAATTATATTATGGGCACTAATAATAATCAATAAAAAATAGCTAAAAAGCTTCTTTTTTATTAAATTGTTATCTATTTCTAATTTTTAACTCGCAAAAATAGGGTTTTAAGTTCTTTCATAAGTTTATCTTCCATCAATTGAACACTAGCCAATAGATTCTTAAACCTACTATTTTAACTCAAAACCCTACGGTTTATAAAATTTAATTATATTCATCTCTATGTTTTTTTATATAACTAAGATAAGGGTTAGTTTCTGTCATTGAAATATTGTTTTTATTGTTTTACTACCAGCGGGAATAGTACCCTCTTACATCTACATGAGTAAATGTAGAATATCTTCCTAAGCCACCATTGCCAAAAATTGATTCAGCATTACTAGCTACTGTAGATGGAGCTACTCCTGAAACTTGAATATCAGCTGCAACACTTTGCATATGATAAGAACCTGGTTCTCCACCAACTTCTGCATTATGCTTTGCACATCTGTATCCAGAATTTACTGTAACTGCCTTTCCTCCAAGTTTTGCTCTTAAAGCTTCCAATCTAAGTAATAATGCAGTTTTCATGCCTCCACCTAATGAACCACAGCATGGACATCTAAACTCTGATTGAGAAAAATGAGCTGTACTTACTCCAACACTAGATTTAGATAACCATTCTGAAATCTTACTGTTGGTTGCTGCCCCAACAATACCATCTGTAGTAATACCGCTTGCAGATTGAATTCCTTTTACAGCATCCAAAGTATACTGACCAAAGCTTCCATCTGCACCTGATGGTCCCAAATAGAATCCTAATTTAGATAGATTTTGTTGTAAGACTCTTACCTCAGATCCGCTGTCTCCATATTTGATAACAGTAGCTGCCTTAGCAACATTCATTGGTGCCATTAATAATGAAAAAACAACTAAAATCATTATTAATAGCTTTTTGTGATGAGTCAATTTCATTCTAACTCCCCCTTAGAATTTATTTACCAACATCACAATCAATATCTTACCTCAATTAGATTTTAATATAATTTACATATATTGTAAATTATTTTTTATCTATTTATATTTACAATTATATTTATCTATCAATATGCAACTACAAAAACTAACATATTGTTGTGTTGAAAGCCTTAAATTCTTGTAAAAATCACAAAACACATTTATATAATGTTCTAATACTCATTTCAATGATAATAATATCTATAGTTTTAACGTAAATCTACATTTAGGAAAATTGCTACAGCCTTTAAATTCTCCATATTTTCCTTTCCTTAAAATCAATTTCCCACCACATTTAGGACATCTATCTTTGTCCAAGGCATTACTTCTGCGATTTATTTCTTCATTTATTAATTTCACATGAGCCTTTCTATTTTCTTTATTATTAATGTTTAATGAAACTAACTGTGAATATATTTCTTCTTTATCTACATTATTTAAAGTTATATTTTTATATTTCTTAATTGTCTTCTTCAATTTAGTTGTATATACTACATCTGTTTTTGAATTAACTTTTAGATCTGCTTTTGTTGTGAATACTATTATAGAAATAAAATTAATATTAGAAAAATCTTGCAAGTTTTCTTTTAAAGCTTTTATATGTCCATAGTTCTGTTTTATAGGACTATATAATCGCTCCTTCCTTTTAAAAATAATCTGATTCCAATAATCATCAAATTCATTTCCTACAATCCATCCACTATAATTTTTTGTTTCAATGACAAAGATTCCATAATTCGATATCACCACATGATCTATTTGCGTTGTCTTGTCTCCAACTCTCAACATTAAATTATTTATAACCTTATATCTTTCTTTATTTAATTTAGATAATGATCTTGCAACAGATTTCTCTCCAAGATATCCGTTTATCTTAGGCTTAAAAATCTTCAATACTGATATTACAATTAAAATAAACCATAAGTACCAAAACTTAATTACTAATTCAACTATAATGTTCATCTTCTGTGCTCACCTTCGTAATTAATTTATTAGGTAGCCCTATGTACTAGTGCTATTATATCCTCATCTATTTTACTCGAATTTGTGTTCGGTGTAAACTAAAATGCTGAATTTTGTGCTAAAAACATCTTACATCAAGGTTACACACCATTAATTCATACAAAAAAAGAACACCCTCTAGGTGTTCAACTTCTCTTATCTATCAACTTTTATAATACAGCTCATAGTATCTATCTAATTTTTCTCTAATTTCATCTATGCCTACATACTTAGAGGATCTAAAGGCTTCTTTCCCTTCAACAAAAAACAAAATTATAGGTACAGTAAATATCCCATACTCAGATTGTATACCTTTGGTTTCTTCTGATTTTACCTCAACTAAGGCTATATTTTTATATTCATTAATTAGATTCTCAACTTTATCTTTTAAAAGTTTACAGGCACTACAATTTTCACTGGAGAAATACAACATACATAGATTATTTTTCTGCGTAAATTCACTTATTTCTTCCAAAGACCTTAATACTCTCATAAATCCTCCTTATTCTTCCTCCCAACTGCTATTTTATCTTTTATTGGGCTAATCATTTCGCAGCTAAAAAGCCTAGCCATTCAGATTTTATGCTTGTTTATCAAGATATATTCTACCATATACATTCATCCCAATATATAACTCTGATACAGATGTTACTATAAAATATACACCAATTACATAAGGCATGGAAAGAAAATCGAGAACTGGATTGGATAATATTATTGCTCCCAAAGCAATAGTTATTGCTGAGTACATAAGATTATATTTTGTAAACTCACCCACAGTATTTACGGACAAAAATAATAAATAAATTCCTCTTATAAGTGACCAAGCTCCATAAAGGGTTATTAGTATATTAGAACTATAAGTTTGCATATATAACAAAGTTAAACCAAACATTATATCTATTACACTGGCAAAAATCTTTCTTGGTTTCTTTACAGTAGAAATAATTCCAACAAAAATGAGCAATATGGCTACTAAATTTGATAATGTTATAATAGAATCTAAGGGATTGAAAAAAAATAAAATTCCTAGAACTGCAAATATTACTCCTTCTAAAATAAATAATCTACCTAAAAAAGCTTCCATTTTCTTGCCTCCTCTTCTGTTTTTTCTTAATAGTATCCTCAAAATATTAATAATAATACTATATCTTAGTTATTTTTATGTAAATTTAATGCTACTAAAATAAATTACTAATTTCAACTACTTTACGTCACATTTGCACTTTACTTTAACAAACTTCTTAATATTACAAGAGGGTACACTCTACCATCTGGTAAAGTGTACCCTCAATTTTATTACTTACTTTCGTTTATCCCATTAGTAGTTTGTTTTATCAACTGGTTTGTCAAAACCGTAGCTCCTGCACAGATTATACCTTGAATTATTGCTGTTGGTGAAAAACCAACTAGACCTATTGAACCAAGAATTCCGACAACCAACAGTATCCAAGGAATTGTCCAGTCAGGAACTTTAGGAGTATTCTTTAGGAACATACCCAAAACATATAGTGCAGCTATTAAAATTGCTAATTGCTCTGGCACAAATTTTAGAATATCCATCATTAACACCTCCTCTTTAAATATATATATTCACCAGCTACAAAAAGTATCCTACTTTTTCATCTTTTTTTGATAAAAATTTATTTCTTTCTAATCACATAAAAACAAAATGCTCTCTATTTTTAAAACTTATTAAACCCACCATTATATCTTACAAAACCACTCTTTGTGTTAGTTCCTTTAATAGTGTTGTAAACTACCTTTAATACGCCATTTACCCTGCACAATGGTGTGGCCTTTTCATAAGGATTTATCTTTCCTATAGGCTTTGTGCAAGCACTGTCTTCATAAACAATTTCTGAAGTACTTCCATTTGACCATTGATTCTGGTAGAAGTATGAAATACAATTTGTAGCATTCTTAACAAATTCAGTTCTTGTCCCAGAAGGCACTGGGTACTTTACCAAAGCTAATCCATTGCCATACTGTACATCCTTAACTTGAATTTTATCCCCTACATCTACCCTGCCTGGAATTATATTACCTGAGGAATCTCTAACATACAACCAATCATTCACTATTACTGCATTGCTAGTTATGGTTGTATTACTATCAGTTTTCTGATCTACTGTATTGCCGGAATTCCCACCTTGATTGTTTCCACCAGAACTTGCAGTTTCATTTGTAAGTGCTTTTACTATAGCATTAGATATACTATCTACATTATATCTATTCATATCTTCTTGACTATCTAAAAAGCAGACTTCAATTAATACACAAGGCATATTAGTATACTTTGGTACATATAAATTTCCTACTTTTACACCTCTATTGGTATAGCCTAAGCCAGCAATTGAATTACATAGCTGATTTGCTAGTTCTTCTGCCCTTCCCCCTGTAGCTGATATCCATGCTTCAACACCTTTACCCCCACCAATATTCAAGTGAACACAAAGATGAAATTGTGAGCCGCTTGCATTTGCCAAGTTCACTCTATATCCTAAACTTCCACTTACTGAATTAAATCTTTGATTGTAAGGAGTGGTATCTTTTACTTTGTATCCTAGGGATATTAATTTAGCTTGCACAGATAACCAGATTTCCTTTGTACAAGTATCTTCAACCCTTATTCCTACTGCTCCACTATCTGGATAACAGTTATGGCCTGCATCACCACTTATTAAAAGACTTTTATCTAAATACACAATATCACTCTCCATAATTTTTTTCTACTAATAATGCGCAATTTATTACTTTTCTTTCCTAAAAGCATTAAATTAGTTCTACCTTTATATATTATGTGGCTGCTTGAGATATTGCGTATTGTTAAAACAATTCTTTGCTATTTCTAATCTATATTAAAATTGATTCTATATTTTCATAATAAAAAGCAGCATCTTTATTTCTACATTATAAATAAAGACACTGTTTAAATTCAAATTATAATATGAACTTTCTCACCACATAAACTGCATTTATCTTCTTTTATATAGACTTCTGTGCTATAACCCTCTCTTCTAACAAGCAAAGCATTACACTTAGGACAATATGTGTTGTTATCTACTCCTCCTACATTACCTACATACACATATTTTAGATATTTTGTAGCTTCATATCTTGCTCTAATTATTTTTTCTATTTTTGTTTCTTCATTTTCCATTTTGTATCTTGGAAAATATCTGCTTAAATGGAGAGGCATATTTTCATTAACACTTGCTACAAACTGAGCTATTTCTCTAACTTCCTCTACAGAATCATTTTCATCACTTACAAGCAAAGTGGTTATCTCAACATGACAATGCTCATTAGCTGTTTTTATTGTTTCAAGTACTGGCTCTAATCTTGCACCACATACTTTGTTGTAATATTTATTGGTATATCCCTTTAAATCAATATTCATAGCATCTACATAAGGAAGAAGCTTTAGCAACGGTTCTTTATTTATGTAGCCATTGGTTACTACAACCACACTTGTATCATTGCTATTTTCCTTTATCTTCTTAGATGCTTCATATATATATTCGTACCACATCATTGGCTCATTATATGTAAAAGCAATTCCAACATTGTTTTCTATTGTAGGAATTATGTTAATTAATTTTTCTATACTCATATACTGTGTAGCTGGTCTACTTTGAGATATCTCATAGTTTTGGCAAAAGCTACAAGTCATATTACACCCAAAACTCCCAAAAGATAATATGCTTTTTGAAGGCTTATAGTGATATAATGGTTTCTTTTCTATAGGATCTACTGCAGCTGAAGTAAACTCACCATAATTTATTGCAACAAGTTCACCATTCTTCACAGTTCTAACTCCACATACACCAAACTTTCCTTCATCCAATAAACAATTATGTGGACATACTCTACATCTAATACTTTCTCCTTGCTTATCATAATATAAAACTTTTGATTCCAACGCTACTCACCTTCTTTGTGCCTAATAACTTCAAACTTTTCTATTTGATAATCATCTCCACTATCTATGCTGGCCTTACTACAAGCAATGTCTAGTTGTTCTTCTACAGTATCTACTCCTTCTAAATCTGGTAATAGCAGACCTCTTTTATATCCTTTTGTAACTATAACTCCATATTTTTTAGGATCTAGCTCCTCCCTTGTAGCTGGTACCGCATCCATAAGCTCATCTACAGAAATGTCTATATCCTCTAGTTCTTCCTCATGCACTGCAGGAAATCTTGGATCATTAAATGCTGCCTCTATAGCATTTCTTATTATT